>NZ_JBFBJT010000013.1:0-80256 GCF_040686175.1 Streptomyces sp. NPDC086077
ACCACACGACGACGGGCGGACCGGGCGAAGCGCCCGCCACGTTCACTGTTCAGAGTCTTCATGGCCATCCTCGGATCGGGTGGTGGTGCGTCGCTCGCACCACCGGCAGGACGGCGATGCGTGCCGCGCCGTATGAGGGCGGGGCGGAGGAGCCCCGTACCACGCCGTACGAGGACCGGGCCGAGGAGCCCCGGGCCGGCGCCGCTCTCATACGACGGGGCGCCCCCACCCGTCACCCGGGTACGGGCCGCAGGCCGCCGTCGCCGGCTTCTACGTCTCGCTGCAGACGAACAGCAACGCCCGCTCGGCGCCCGGCACGCAGAACGTCCCGCTGCTCTGGGCCTGAGGCGGCAACGTCGACGTCGGCAAGGACCCATCCCCGCTCGTGAACGAGTGCTGAACCGCACGCCGATGCCCCTGGGACCGCGAACCTGGTCCCAGGGGCATCTCGCTGTGCTCAGCGGGCCAAAAAGGTTCCGCGGCTGGCGAGGTCGCGCGGATCGGAGAGACTCAGCAGTTCGGCAGACCCGAGTCGCGCTCGTCGTCGCCGCCCCCGACGAGGAAGATCTCGCTCATGTAGGCAGACGGCGCCATGCCGACCGCGGGGGTCTTGACCCACCAGGTGTGCCAGTAGCCGCCGTAGTCCGCGCGACCGCCCTTGACCTGGCACAGCACCCTCAGCCACCCGCCGTCGGGCGACGTCGCGATGACCGGCGCCTGCTGGTTGGGCGCGGAGCGCAGATTGACGTTCGAGCCCCAGATGGGGCACCGGTACGTGCCCGGGTAGTCGGGGTCGGGGGTGCAGGGCGCCGAGTCGGCGGCCTGCGCGGATGTGGTGAGGCCCGGGGTGAGAAGCGCCGCGGCGGCCAGGACGACCGCCGCGACACCCTTCCCACCGGCGCGCAGGCCGGTCAGCATTCACGCACCCCCGGCAGCCAGGCGGCGGGGTGGTCGATGTAGATGTTGCTGACGTAGCCGCCGAGCCCCGGGATGTAGGACCAGGCGTCGTTGCTGTAGCCCTCGGCGTTGACCACGTCACCGTGCTTCTGGCATTCCACGAACACCGGCGTCGGCCCGGTCAGCGTGCGCACGACCGCCGCGTTCAGCCGGGCGTCGGCCCGCACCCGGACGCTGGTGCCCCAGGTGGTGAAGTTGGTGCCGGGCGTGCCGCTGCCCGGCGTGCACGGCAGGCTCACCCCACGTGCCGCCAGGTACGGCACCGGGTCCATGCCGCGGGTGCTGGACGTGGAGCTGTGCGCCTCGAAGTGCAGGTGCGGGCCGGTGGACTGGCCCTCGGAGCCCATGCGCGCGATCAGTTGGCCGCTGCTCACCCGCTGGTTCACGGAGACGAGACGCTCGTACATGTGGCCGTACTCGGTGACCGTGCCGTCGTCGTGCCGGATGCGGATCCACTGGCCGTAGCCGCTGGCGGTGCCGGAGACGATGACGGTACCGGGGCCGGCCGAGTAGATCGGCGTACCGCGGTTGTTGGCGATGTCGACGCCGTCGTGGCCGGAGTGCCAGCCCTGGGTGATGGTCCCGGCGGTCGGGCAGGAGCCGGCGTAGTCGGCGGGCTTGGCGGGCGGGGCGGCGTCGGCCGCGCCGGCCGTGAGCGGGACCAGCCCGGCCGCGGCGACCGTGGCGACGAGCATGCCGAGGGACTGGGAGCGCTTGAATGCGCGCATGACGGGTTCTCCTCCGTGCGGGAAAGGGTGGTTGGGTCGGTTCACCGGTACGGGCGGCGCCCGTGGCTCAGCAGGTCGGCACTCCGGGCAGCCAGGCCGCGGGGTCGTCGATGTAGATGTTCGAGATCCAGGCCCGGTACTTCGGCAGGTACGACCAGGCGTCGTTGCTGTAGCCCTCGGCGTGGACCATCTCGCCGTGCGTCTGGCACTGCACGTCCACCGCAGTCGGGCCGGGCAGCCGGGTCACGGGAGGCTTCGCGGTGCCGGGCTCCGGGCGCAGGCCGACGCCGGTGCCCCAGGTCATGAAGCGCTTCGTGCCGGCCGGCGGCTGCTCGCCGCCCGCGATCCGCAGGGCGCCCGCGTACTGGGCGTTCAGTCGCACGTCGCTGACCATCACGAGCGTTCCCGACTCGCGGGCCTCGACCATCTTGCCGCCGCCCAGGTAGATGGCGATGTGATGGACGCTGCCCAGGTTGCCCGGGTTCGACGCCCACAGCAGCAGGTCGCCCGGCTGCAACGGGCCGAGGCCCTCGTCGCGGCCGAACCGGGCGGTGGCGCCGCTCCACCGGGCCTGGTTCCAGGACCCTTCGGGCAGGGCGATCCCGGCTCCCTGCCAGGCCGCGTACTGCACCAGGTGCGAGCAGTCGAAGCCCTTCACCTGGCTGTCGTGGGCGCCGGGGCCGCCGCCGGGGTAGTCCTGACCGTACGTCGGCCCGTGGATGGAGCCGCCGCCCCACGAGTACGGCACGCCGATCTGCGAGCACGCGGCGTCGACGATCGCCTGCGCCTGGGCGGACGCGCTCGCCAGGGCGCGGCAGTCGGCGGCGGCCACGGTTTTCGACGGAGCCGGTGCCGCGGCGGCCAGCGCGGTCCCGGTACAGCTCAACGTGGTGGCGAGCAGCAGTCCTCCTGCCACCGCCAGTGTGCGGTTCGTGCGGCGCATGCGGGTCCCCCTGATGTGGTTCGAGCGCTGTGCGGATGGGTCGGGTACGGGCGTGTGGTCCACGGACGAGTCCTGGGCGTGCGGGGCGTACGGCGGGTCGGCGGAGCCCGGCAGTCGGTCGTCTGCCTCGGGCCGTCGCCGGTCACACCGTGGGCGTGGGCCGCGCGGGCCCGTCGGCCTTCGTGGAGGAGACGGGCGCGGAGGCCGGTTCGTATGCGTCGAGTGCGGCGCGGATCTTGGCGAGTCCGCGCATCCGGTTGCGCTGCACGGTGCCGCGGTGGGCGCCGAGGCGTTCGCCTGCCATGTCGTGGGTCAGGCCCTCGATGTCGACCAGGATCACGGCGGCCGCCTCCTTCGGGGAGAGCCCGCGCAGCAGCGCGGTCGCCACCGCCTCGGCCTCCCTGCTCGCGAAGCCGCCGTCCCAGCTCGGCTCGGGCAGCCGGTCGGTGGAGCGCTCCTGGCGCGAGGGGTGGCGCCACTGGTCGCGCAGCAGGTTCAGCGCCGCCGCGCAGGTGTAGGCGTACGGCTGCTGCTGCCGCACCAGGGTCTGGGCGCGCGCCCGCCGGGAGAGTCTCAGATACGTCTCCTGCAGCAGGTCGTCGGCGTCGTGCGGATTGCCGGTCAGGACCAGCAGCCGGCGCCGCAGTCTCGGCATCACGGCGGTGAAGGCCTCGTCGAACTCGGCCGCGGTCATGTGGTGCGTGACGGTCGTCGTGCTCGTGTCCGTGGTCTCCACGGCGAGGGACGACTTGCTCGTCATCGTCGGGGCGATGCAGGTGCTTTCCATGGTGTTCCCCCGGGGTCCGTCTGTCTCGTACTGCGGTGGGACCTGTGTGTTCCTTCGGGTGCGCGGCGTTACGGGCGGCGCGGCGTGGCGGGCCCGTACTTGGCCGTCGGCGCCGCGGTCATCAGCGCCCAGTACCGGTCTCCGTGGGACCAGTGCCACCACTCCGTCGGGTAGTTGACGAACCCCGCCGCCGTCATCGCCCGGCTCAGCACCGCCCGGTTGGCCCGGGCCTCGGAGCCGATGCCGGCCGCGCCGGTGCGGCACCGTCCCCCGCTCTCCTCGGGGGTGGCGTTGACCTCGGTACCGAGGGGGAGTTCCACACCGTCCGCGGTGCACAGCGTCAGGTCCACCGCGCCGCCGCTCACGTGCGGGGCGACCTCCGGAGGCGAGATGTAGGCGCTGGCCAGCTCCCGGATCCGGTCCGGTCGCGCGTCCGGATGGGCGGTGCGCAAGGTGGTCGCGTACTCGTCGAAGTAGCGGCGTTGCAGCGCGGCCGGCCGGAAGCCCTCCACCATCAGCAGGTGGATGCCCGCGGGCAGCGCGTCCTGGGCGAGCAGGAGCCGGCGCAGGACGCCGGCCCTGACATGCGCGTACGAGCCGTCGGCGTCGGCCTGCCGGGGGTCGACCCGCAAGGCGTCGACCTCCCGGACGTCGACCAAGGGCTCGCCGTTGTCGGCGACTTGGGTCCCGGCCACTCGGTGGTCCGAAAGCAGGATGATGTCCGTCACGCTCACAGCGTGGCGGTGCGCTCTGCAGGATCGCTGCAGATCCGCTGCAGAGCTGTCTGCATCGCTGTCTGCCGGGGCGAAGTGGCTGCGAATGGCCCGTCATCACCCCCCGCACCGCCCGCCGGATGGACCTGGTGGCCGCGCCCGCGCCCGGACTTGGTCAGAAGCAGTCCTCGACGTTCTCGGAAACTCCGGGAATGGGGTTGTAATTGCCGCCCCCACGCACGTACACCGCGCTGATCCAGCCACGGGGCCTGCCGGCGTCCACCTGAACCCAGTAATTGTTCTCGTAGGGACCGTCCTTGACGGTGTCACCCGTGTTCTGGCAGTACGCCGTGACATACATCCGGCTGACCTTGATACCGCTTTAGGGCGGGCACGAGAACGCGGCGCACGCGCGCGTGTTCACGTCCGTCCCCCAGACGTAGACCCTGGTCGACTCCGCGGCCTGCGGAGCCTGCGGAGCCTGCGGGGCCGGCGCGGCCGCGATCAGGACCCGCTCATACGGAGGGGCGCCTCCTGCCGTCCCCAGGTGGGAAGTCGGACAGCCTCTTCTACGGATTGGGGGGAATTCTCACCGGACACCCAGTGATTTCCGGCCACTTTCCGTCCTCCCGCACTGCCGAGAGAAGAAGGGCAGTGCGGTGTGAGGCATGCCTGTCTGCAGGTGCCGGTATGTTGTCCCTGACTCGCGGGAACGTGAATTCGGGGGACACGGTGGACGTTCGCCTTCTGGGTCCGGTCGATGTGTCGAGCGGGGGGCAGCTGATTTCGCTGAACGGTGCGAAACCGACAGCGATACTCGCGGCTCTCGTCGTGCATCTCGGTGAGGTCCTGTCCGCCGAACGGCTGGTCGACCTCGTATGGGAGGAGGAGCCGCCCGCCACCGCCCGGGCGCTCGTCGCCTCGCACGTCTCCGGCCTGCGCCGCGCCCTCGCCGGCCGGGAGGGCGGTGACGCGATCCGCACCCGATCCCCGGGCTACGTCGCCGAGTTCCCGCCCTCCGCCGTGGACGCCCGATGCTTCGAGGACACGTTCACCGCCGGCCGGAGCGCGGCCCTCGACGGGCGGGCCGAGGAAGCCGTCGACATCCTGCACAGGGCGGTGCGTCTGTGGCGCGGACAGGAAGCGCTGGAAGGGCTCGGCCAGAGCTTCGCCCGGGTCGAAGCCATGCGCCTGGCAGAACTCCGGCTGGAAGCACAGGAGTTCCGCTTCGCCGCCGAGCTGGACCTGGACCGCCGCACGGATCTCGTCGCCGAACTCGTCGCACACGTCGCAGCCCACCCCCTGAGGGAGCGCCCACGCGGCCAGTTGATGACCGCGCTGTTCCGCACCGGCCGCGTCGCCGACGCGCTGCGCTGCTTCGACGAGGGCCGCCGACTGCTCCGTACCGAACTGGGCCTCGACCCCGGCCCGGAACTGCGGGCACTGCACCGGGCCCTGCTCCAGGCGGACACCACGGTGCTGGGGCCCCCGGCCCGCCGGGCGACCCCTCCCGCCGGACACGGCCACGCCGGACGGAGCCCCGCCGGACAGGGCCCCGGACCCAGGGAGGAGGCGGCGACCCGCCCGGCTGCGGACGCGGACGCATCGCCACCGCCCCGGCTCCGGCCGGCCCACGAAGGCACGCGCCGCCCCGTACCCTCCCAACTCCCCCCTGACGTGGCCGACTTCATAGGGCGTACCGAACAGATCGCCTGGGCGACCACCCTCCTGGGGCAGGTGCGCGACCCGCTGCGCACCGCACCGCCCATCGGGGTCATCTCAGGCCGGTCCGGCACCGGCAAGACCGCCCTGGCGGTCCACGTCGGCCACCGAACCGCCGCGCTCTTCCCCGACGGGCAGCTCTTCGTCGACCTGCGCGCCTCGGACTCCGAGCCCGTACGGACCGCCGACGCCCTCGCCCGGCTGCTGCGCGCCCTCGGGATGGATCCCGACACCGACGCCCGCGACGAGGAGGACCTCCTCGGCCTGTACCGCACGCACATCGCGCGCCGTCGGGTCCTGCTCATCCTCGACAACGCGGTCAGTGAGGCCCTGCTGCGCCCCCTGCTGCCGCCGGGCGGCGGCTCGGCGGTGCTGATCACCGGCCGCCGCCGGCTGGTCGCCCTGGAGGGCGCCACGCATCTGGATCTGGGCGTGCCCTCGGAACCCGAGGCCCTGGACCTGCTCGCCCGCGTGGCAGGACCGACCCGCCCCACCCTGGAGCCGGGCGAGGCCGCCGAGATCGTCGCACTGTGCGGCCGGCTTCCGCTCGCCCTCCGTGTCGCGGGCGCCCGTCTCGCCGCCCGCCCCCACTGGACACCGGCCCGGCTCGCCGCACGCCTCCAGGACGAACGCCGCCGCCTGGACGAACTCCAGGCGGGCGACCTGGAGGTCCGCGCGAGCCTCGGACTCGGCTACGCCGACCTCGACGCACAGGAGCAGCGCGCCCTGCGCCGTCTGGCCCTGATGGATCTGCCCGACTTCGCCGCCTGGGTCGCCGGGCCGCTCCTCGACGTGACCGCGCACGAGGCGGAGGACGCGGTCGAACGCCTCGTCGACTGCCACTTCGTGGAGGTCGTCCGCACCGACGAGACGGGCCGCACCCGTTACCGCATCCACGACCTGGCGCGCGAGCACGCCCGCGAGCGATGTCTGGCCGACGAGGACCCGCACGAGCGCGAGACGGCGGTGGGAAGACTCGTCGACAGCTGGCTCGGCCTGGCACGCGGCGCGGCGGCCCGCGGCCCCGGCGGCGCGTCACGGCTCCTTCCGGGCACCACCGCGGAGGAGCCGGTGGATCTGTCGGGCGAGCCGACCGCGTGGTTCGCCGCCGAGCAGCGCTGCCTGCTCGCCGCGGTCACCCACTGCGCGGAGCACGGCATGTCCGACGCCGCCCGCGAACTCGCCGCCGCCCTGATGGCCGCCTCCGCGGCGCTCTACAACCAGTTCGACGCCTGGTCCCGCTCGCACGACGTGGCCCTGGAGGCGGTACGCCGCGGTGGTGACGTCGAGGGCGAGGCCTGGTTGCTGAACGGGCTCGGCCAACTCCGGCTGGAGCAGGACCGCTTCGACGAGGCCCACGCGTTCTTCGCCGCGGCACTGCGCCTGTTCGAGGAGCGGGCCGTTCGCCGGGGCCGCGCGGAGGCGCTGGCCGGCATGGGCGCGGCCCGACGTGAACAGGCCCGCTTCGCCGAGGCGCTGACCCTGCTCACCTCGGCGCTCGAACAGTACCGGGAGCCGGAGGACATCGCGTCCATGGCCCATGTGCTGTACGGCATCGGATGCGTGCACCGGGACCAGGGCCGGCACGACGAGGCATGGGAGGCCCTCTCCCAGTCGCACCGGCTGTACGTGACCGCCTGGGACCGCCACGGCGAAGCACTGGCGCTGCGCTCACTGGGCCTGTGCCACCGGGCGCGGGGAGACCTGCCCGGCGCGCAGGCACTGCTGCGGCGGTCCCTGGACATCTTCGAGGAGACGGACGACGCCTTCGGCGTGATGTACGCGAGTCAGTCCCTGGCCAAGGTCGAGTTCCGGCAGGGCCGGATGACCGAGGCTCGGGAACGTCTCGACCGGTGCCTGGAAATCACCCGTGAGCGCCAGGACATGTTCGGCGAGGCCCTCGTCCTGCGCACGATCGGCGAGTGGCACCTCGCCGCCTCGGACTGGGAGACCGCGATCGAGACCCTGCGACAGGCGCTCGGTCTCTGGGAGAAGCTGGCTCTGCCGCTGTGGCGTGCCCGCACCCTGCGGGACCTCGCCCGCGCCGAACTGGCCAAGGGCGCGGCGGCGGCGGGACGCGAGCTCGAGGAGGAGGCGCAGCACATCTTCCGCGAACTCGGCAGCCGCGAGGCCCAGGAGCCCCTGGAACCCGACGGCGGCGGTCCAGGACGCTGAGGTGGCCCGCGCCCCGCGAGCGACTCTGCCCGGTGGTCATGGGGCAGGCGCTCGGCTCCCGTCGCACGGGTGGACGGCGCGGCACCCGCCGCCCGGGGCACCGCCGGGAGAGGACCCCACCATGCGCCTCGCCCCCCGTCGACCTGGCACTCTGGCAGGTACGCACCCGTACAGGACGCCGCGTCAGGGCGACGACGGCCACGGCCCTCACTGCCGGGTCCCTGGGCGACGAACGTGAACGTCCGTCACGACGGGCAGGACGCGGACCGCGTCTAGTCCGACATCGCACCGGTGTTCATCACTATGAACACAATTCAGGTTCTGAGTCGCTCTTTCGTCCGCGGGCTTGACCGTGATCGAGGTGAAGGCCACCGTTGTAGCTCGCCAGTGAGGACGCTTCCCGGCTCGAGCCCCGTGTGCCGTCTGTTCACATACCTGAAGCACGGTCATGTGATGCGGAGTTGAGGAGCTGCGGGGTTCATGCCGGATCGCACAGGAGTCCAAGGATGCGAAGGGAGTCGGCCGTGACGCCAGACGAGCGCCGGGGGAGCGACGCGCACCCCGTCGGAGGGATCACCAGACGCGGCCTGATCGCCGGCGCCGCGCTCGTGGCGGCCGGCGGCACGGCTGCCGCCGCCCCTGCCCGGCCGGGACAAGTGCCCATGCTCTGGCGGGAGTTCTCCCGGAACCCCTACACCCACCCGCAGATCCCCTATGTCGGCCGCGCGGGCTTTCGCGGGGGAGCCGAGCGCCTGCCCCGCCGCCCGGTCATGGCCGACGTGCGCGACTACGGAGCCGTGGCGGACGGCACGGCCGACTCCGCTCCCGCCATCAACCGTGCCATCGCCGCCGCCGGAGAGGCCGGCGGTGGCACGGTCACCATCCCGCCCGGCACCTTCCGCATCGACGGCCTGATCCGCGTCGGCCACTCCGGCGTCGTGCTGCGGGGCGCCGGCAGCGGCCGTACCACCCTGTACGCGACACGGAATCTCACCGAACTGATCGGCGCCTACGGCTCCCGGTACGGCGGTGACAAGTCCTCCTGGTCCTGGGCGGGCGGCCTCATCTGGATGGCCCCGGCGGCGCGGTGGACCTCGCTGGTGACGGCGATCCAGGAGAAGCGGTGGCCCTTCGAGGGCTGGACCGGCAACCGGCGGGACGAGTTCAGCCCGCTCACCCCGGTCGAGCCCGCCCCGCAGGGCTCCTGGACCGTGCGGGTCGCCGACCCCTCGCGGCTCCGCCCCGGCGCCCTGGTCCTGCTCCGCCTCTCCGACGACGCCGGGCACACCCTGCTGGAGCACATGGCGGGGGGCGGGCCGGGTCCGGAGACGTACCTATGGGACGACAAGACGAAACTCACCTCGTACGTGCCCTACGAGTGGCCGGTGCGCGTCATGCGCGTCCGCGGCCGTGACATCGCGCTGGAGCGTCCCCTTCCGCTCGACGTGCGCCCCGAATGGCAGCCGCAGCTGACCACTCTCGCGACCCCGCTCACGGGAGCCGGCGTCGAGGGCCTGACCCTGGAGGCCGTACAGACCCCGCAGGCTCCCCATCTGCTCGACAAGGGCTACAACGGCGTCGTTCTGCAGTGCGCCTACGACTGCTGGGTCGACGACGTGACGGTGCGGCACGTGGACAACGGATTCGGCCTGGTCGCCGCGTCGGCGTGCACACTGCGCCGCACGCGGGTGGCCGGACGCGGCACCCATCACCCCTATTACTGCCGGGAAGGCTCGCACGACAACCTCGTCGAGGACTTCACCATCGAGGAGCGCACCACCCCGGCGCCCTCGAACACGCAACTGCACGGCATCAACGTCGAGGGCCTGTCCTCGTACAACGTGTGGTCGCGCGGCCTCATGGCGATGGGCACCTTCGACAGCCATCGGGGGATGCCCTTCGCCAACGTCCGCACCGACATCACCGTCAACAACAACGGCCGCCACGGCGGCGACGCGAGCGCCGGGCCGCTCTTCGGCGCGCGTTTCACCCACTGGAACATCCGCGTCACCAACGGCCGCGCGGGGCTGATGAAGATCGACGGCCTGGCGCCGCGCTCCGCGACCGTCGGCATCAACCAGGTCACCGAGTTCGACCAGATCGACGTACCCGACTTCACCGGCGATCTGCGCTCCCGCCTGGAGCTGTACGGCACCACGGACGTGGTGCGTCCGCGCAACCTGCACACCGCGCAGCGCGACCTGCGAGACGACTGACGCACTACCCGTTCCCCGGCACGTACGGGAAGTTCCCGCTCGACGCATGTGTCCCGTCCCGTGGCGCACGGTCCGACTGCCGCTGTTCACCGGGGCTGGAAGAACCTGGGCTGGCGCGAAGTGCCGGACGCGCTCCCGCCCAGAGGCGGGCGGCCGGCCCGCGTCCTTTCCCGCCTGGGGGTCCGTTCGCGGACGGTCCCGGTCGTCCGGCACCGCGCGGCCGGCCGGTGCGGTGCCGCGGCCGTAGTGGTGGGTGGCGAACATGTACAGCAGGCCGGTCACCACCACCACCGCGCCGCACAGCAGGACGGTCCAGTTCTCGAACCACGGATCCTGCGGTTTGCGGGGCCAGGCGATGTTGACATGGCGAAGATGCCGTAGGCCAGCGCCGCCACGTTCACCGCGAGCCCTGTCGCGCAGCAGCAGGTCGTGCACGCGCAGCCGGTGCAGGGTCGGGAGCGGGGGCCGATCTCGGTTCGACGGTCAGCAACATGGCTCATCAGGCGGGCGGCGGGGATGTGCCGCACGCCGCGCAGGGCGGGCGAGCCGGAGGGCGGCTGCCCCGGCCGGGTCCCGGCACGCGGCCGGGGCCCGAGGTCGAGAGCTGCCGAGGGCTCATGTCCCGCGTAGGGGAGACCGTCACTTCCGGTAGCCGAGGATGGTCATCATGCCGGATTCGGAGTGGTACTGGTTGTGACAGTGCAGCATCCACAGGCCGGGGTTGTCGGCGTAGAAGTCGATGACGAGCTTCCGGTGGGGCAGCACATGGGCGGTGTCCTTGCGGGCCCCGACCGCGTCGATGCCGGTGAGGGCGAACGTGTGGCCGTGCAGGTGCACCGGGTGCCACATGTCGGTGGCGTTGATGAGGCTCAGGCGGACACGTTCGCCTTCGCGGATCGGGATGCGCTTCTCGATGGAGTAGGGCTCGTGGTCGAAGCCCCAGTCGAAGTTCTCCATCCCGCCGGTCAGCTTGATGCGCATCTCGCGGTCCGGCTCGTCGTCGCTGAGGGCGACGGACTCGTGCGGCACGAGGCGCCTGGCGGGCACGAGCATGCCGTCGAGCTCGTCCGGGTGCGCGGTGGGCGGGGGGATCGAACCGCTGCTGGTGCGCAGTACCGCCATCGCCCTCGCGCCCTTGCCCTCGGCGATCGCGACCAGCGGGAACACCCCGTCGCCGGCGGTGATCATCACGTCGTAGCGCTCTGCCATGCCGAGCAGCAGCGCTTCCGTCCTCGTGTGCTCGACCGGGTAGCCGTCCGTGTGGGTCACCGTCATCTCGTGACCGCCGAGCGCCACCCGGAAGGCGGTGTCGCCTCCCGCGTTGATGATGCGCAGCCGGATGCGGTCCCCAGGGCGGGCCTGGTAGACCGAAGGAGCCCCCGGGAGGCGGCCGTTGATCAAGTAGTGCGGGTAGTCGACGTTGCCTCCCATGCTCTCCAGGACGCGGCTGTACGAATCGCGCAGGACCCGGTCGGGGCCGGCGGCCCTGGCTGAGGCCGACTCGTGCGGGTCGCCGGACTTGGCGCTGTTCGGGCCGTGAGCGCCCTCACCCATGTCCATCGGCGAGGCCTCGCCGCCCCGCAACTGGCCGAGCACGCGGTCCGGGGTGGACCCGGACACGCCGTCCACCCAGTCGTCCAGGACGATGACCCACTCCTTGTCGTAGGACAGCGGCTCCTTGGGGTCCTCGACGATCAGCGGTGCGTACAGACCGCGGTCGAGCTGCATGCCCGAGTGCGAGTGCAGCCAGTAGGTGCCGGGGTGCCCCACCGTGAAGCGGTAGGTGAAGTCCTCGCCGGGGTTGATGGAACGCTGCGTCAGGCCCGGTACGCCGTCCATGTCGCAGCGCATCCGAATACCGTGCGAGTGCAGCGTCGTCGCCTCGCGCAGATGGTTGGCGAGCGTGAGGTCGAGTACGTCGCCTGCCGTGATCCGGATCTCCTTCCCGGGCAGCGAGTCGCCGTACGCCCACGTCCGGACGGTCCGGCCGCCCAGGTCGATGGACGCCTCGGTGGCGGTGAGTTTGAACTTGCGGACGGGCCCGGACCCGCGCTTCTTCTCGGCGGCCAGGACCTCGGGATCGGACGGGTTGACGTATCCCTTGGGTCCCTTGGGGATGAAGTTGCCGGCACTGTGCCTGGCGCCCCTTTGGCCGGTGGCTCCGCCTTCGGATGGTGCGCCGGACCCGGAGCAGGCGGCCAGAGTTCCCGATCCGGCGGCCACGATCGAGGCACCGAGCAAGGTGCGCCGCGTAAATTTCTGCATGAATGTATAAGACCTGTTTTGTGCGCTTATATGTGAGAACCGGAGCGGCGCGTCTCACGAATCACGGGCACGGCGCGGGGGAGCGGCGCCGGTCGGAGGCATGCGGTGCCACGCGGGGACGTGATCGACATCGGGTCCGGGCGCCGGCAGGCGGGCGCGATGCGGATACCCAGACAGGCGGCGAGAGTGGCGGTACTGGACCCGGCGGGGGTCGGTCTTCCTGTTCCGGTACCCCGGCGGCGGGCTCGACCCCGGCGAGGCGCCGCTGCGGGCGGCGCAGCGCGAGCTGCGAGAGGAGACCGGGTGGGCCGACCTCGGGATCGACGGCACCTTGCTGTGTCTGTGGGAGCACGACTTCACCCGGGCCGGCGTCCCGGTGCGCCGGAACGAGCACGTCTACCTCGCGCACGGCCCGCGCCGGGATCCGGTCCCGCGCAGCCGGCGCGCCGCCGACCCCGATCGACCTCGGCTTTGTCTCGGCTTCGTCCGGAACGATCCGGAGACCGGCGGCTGATCAGGGGCTACGCCTCAGGAGCGCCGAGACGTGTGACACCGGCTCATCGGCGGAACAGGCCGCGGTGACCGTCGCCTACTTCTGGCTGACCATCAGATGGACACTCCGTATACTCCGCCGGAGCGCAGCCCATCCGAACACCTGGCCAGAGAGTCCGCATACCGCCATGAAGAACGCCCTGCCTCCGCTGTCGCCCAACTACGCCACCCAGAGGAACCGCGCCTACAGGGAGAGCGTGGAGGTGCATGGGAAGTGGCCGGTCGAGTTCCAGTTCCGCCCGGCCCAGGGCGACCACCCGCATCTGCTGGTCGTGTTCTCGTCCGTGGGCAGCAAGTACGGCTTCGGCAACGCGCTGGAGAGCGTCAAGTGCAACATCCTCAGGATCCGTGATCACTTCGACGGTGGGGCCTCGTACTACGTGGCGAGGAACATGGACTTCAGCGTCACGGATTCCATACAGGCCCTCATCGAGGACCACATGCGGCGACTGCGGGTGACCCGGGACGAGGTGACGCTCCTGGGCGCGTCCAAGGGCGGGAGCGCCGCGCTCTACTACGGCCTGAAGTACGACTACAAGAACATCGTGGCCTCGACGCCGCAGTACTTCCTCGGCAGCTACTCCAAGGGCCACGGGCAGCTCGGAGACGCCGTCCTCGGCGAGGGACAGTCCGAAGAGAACGTCGCGACGATGGACGCCGTCATGAAGGACGTCCTCGCGCAGAGGTCGGACCTCAAGCGGAACATATATGTGGTCTCCTCTCCCGGCGACTATCAGTACGAGCAGGAGGTCAAGCACTACCTCCCCGCCCTGCGGGAATACGAGAACTTCAACTTCCTCTTCGTGGAATCGCCGACGGTACGACGGCACGACGAGGTGGTCCGGCAGGCGCTGCCGTCCATCCTGAGCATCGTGTACTCCCTGACGGAGGGCGTCGCTCCCCGGTGGGGCGAGGTCCGGATCGGGACCGATTCCGAGGACCCGGAGGCGGCCGCCGAGCACCTCGCCGGGCTCCGGGAACGCGACACCGCACTGGCCACTCTCCGGAGTGCCGAGTTCGCGGACGGGTGTCTCCAGCTGAAGGGGCACGCCTTCCTGCCGGGCGTTTCGCCCGACGGTCCGGTGGTCGAGAACAAGCAGCTCGTCCTGGAGAAGGACGGCGAGACCTGGACGTACCCGCTGGAGTCGACCAAGGAGATCAGGCTCTACCGGGACTATTTCGACGAGTACTTCTGCGAGTACGCCATGGGCGGTTTCGCCTCTCAGGGCGAGCTGGCCTTCACCGGTCTCCCGCAGGGTATGTACGACGTCTCCGTCTGCATCACGAGCGAGGACGAGGGGATCGAGCGGCGGACGCGGCTGATCTCACAGAACGCGGTCGACCGACGTCAGGCCAGCGGTGACTCGGAGCTTCTCTTCCGGGGCGGCAAGGGCGGTCTGAAGCTGGTCAAGCGGAGCATCGTGGGGGTCGATTCCGCCGGGGTGTGCTTCTCCGCCGGGAAGGCGCAGGAGCGCGACCAGAAGATCCACGCGGAGGGGGTTCTCTTCCTGCCCGGAAGGAATGCCGACCGTGACGCGCATGCCTTCTACTACCTCGTACTCCAGGGGAGGCAGGAATGCCACTCCTTCCCTCTGGGCGTGAAGAAGAACCCCGACGTCGTACGGCCGCACAAGCCGGCCGGAGACCTCGGGAACTACGACTTCGGATACTTCACGACGGGAACCGGAGGAATCGACGTCTCCGGTGTCCCGGCCGGAAAGTACACCCTGCTGGTCTCGATGAGCGTCGGTGGTGCCCTGTTCACCAAGAAGGCCGGGAAGGTCACCCTGAAGACGCCTCGCTGAGCGGGGAAGGCCGCGTCAGGGGCATTTCCCGCGAGCTGCCGGGGCCACCGCATCTCATCATGAGACTGTATGGTCGAGGGCATGAGACGGACGTCCTTCGATGGCTGGCCCTGCTCGATCGCTCGTACGGTGGACATCCTGGGCGACGGCTGGACGATGCTCGTCCTGCGGGAGGCCTTCTACGGCGAGTCACGCTTCGACGGCTTCATCGGCTCGCTGGGCATCGCCCGCAACACCCTCGCCGACCGGTTGCGGCGGCTGGAGGACGCGGGGCTCCTGGAGCGCCGCGTCTACCAGACCGAGCCGGTCCGCCACGAGTACCGGCTGACGGAGAAGGGCCGCGACTTCTTCGGCGTCCTGGCCGCGATCAGCGCCTGGGGAGACCGCTGGCTGGCCGGCGAGGAAGGCGTCCCCGTGGTCATGCACCACACCACCTGCGACCACGACACCCGGCCCCAGGTGGTGTGCTCCTCCTGCGGCGAGCCGCTGCGGCACGCGGACGTGGCCGTGACCACCGGGCCCGGCTACCCGGCCCGCCTGCTGAAGCGGCCCGATGTGCGGGCTCGCTTCGGTCTCGACCTGGAGGGGTGACGGGAGGGGCGAGGGCGCGCGGTTTCGGCGCCGGCTCCTGAGCCGGGGTGCCGGGCCCCGCACCGATACATCGGGTTGGCGTGAGGTTCAGGCCTCGCCGTCGAGTTCGCGGACCAGCTCGATCGCCCTGCCCAGCGTGTCGAGCCGGGCCTGGAGGGTCTCGCCCGCCGGATACAGGCGGACCGTGTCCACCCCTGCGTCCCGCCAGACGCGCAGCCGCTTCCGGACCATCTCCTCGGTGCCGATGAGCGTGGTGGCCAGCACCATCTCGTCGGTCACGAGGGCGGCCGCGCCGTCGCGGTCACCCGCCTGCCAGCGCTCCCGTACCTCCGCCGCCACCTCGGCCCAACCCTGGCGGCTGTAGGCCCGGTTGTAGAAGTTGGTCGACGCCGAGCCCATGCCGCCCAGGCTGAAGGCGAGCTCCTTCCTGCGGCCGGCGACCATGGCGCCGAGCGCCTCCTCGTCCGCCGCGAAGGAGACCTCCGCGCCCTGGCAGACGTCGAATTGGGCGCGGTTGCGCCCGGCGGCGGCCAGACCCTCTTGGAGCGGGGTGAAGTAGGCGTCCGCCGCGCCCTCGGGGACGAAGCTGGTGCCGAGCCAGCCGTCCGCTACCTGCCCGGTGAACTTGAGCATGGCGGGTGACAGGGCCGCCAGGTAGAGGGGGACGGCGTGCTCGGCCCGCACGGAGAGCCGCATGGGGACGGCCTCCCCGCCGGGGCGCGGAATCTGGAACTCCGAGCCCGTGTGCGCGATCTTGCCGCCCGCGATCGCCTGCCGCACGATCTCCACGGTCTCCCGGACGCGCGCCAGGGGGCGGACGAACGGTACGCCGTGCAGGCCCTCCATCACCTGGGGGCCGGAGGGCCCGAGACCCAGCAGGAAGCGTCCGCCGGAGAGGTTGGACAGGGTGATCGCCGTCTGCGCGAGGGAGACCGGGGTGCGTGTGCCCACCTGCATGATCCCGGAGCCGAGCAGCAGCCGTTCGGTGCGGGCCGCGTAGAAGCCGAGGGCGGACGGGGCGTCGGACCCCCAGGCCTCGGCCACCCAGCAGATGTCAAGACCGAGTTTCTCCGCCTCGACGACGAAGTCGGCCTGAGCGGACCAGGTGCCGAAGCTCGACGCCTCGACCGTCGTCGCCGTGCGCATCACGCCTCCGCCCACTGTTTGATGTGTTCCAGCGTGGCGGTCATGTTGCGCTCGAACTCCCGCATGCGCACGAACACGATCTTCTGCTCCTTGTCCGGCATGGCCTCGATCGCGAGGGACAGCCCGGAGGGGGCCGGCCCCATCTGCACCCACTGCGACAGCTCGGTCCCGTCGTCCCTCGGCGTCAGCCGGAACCGCCAGACGGCCGTGGGGTTTTCCGGATCGACCACCGCCCACGCGAACACCGTCGGCCGTTCGCATTCGATGACGGTCGAAACCGTCTCCCACTCCCCGAGTTCCGGATGCGCGCTGCGTCCCAGGAACCGGGCCCCCACTCCCGGCCCGACGGCTCCGTCGACCCACTCCACCGATTGCAGCTCCGCGCTCGCGCCGGGCATGCGCCCCACGTCCGACACCAGCTCCCACACGCGCTCCGGCGGGGCGTCGACCCAAGTCGTCACCTCCACCGTCGGCGTGTCCGCATACCGCGCGCCCGTCCACTCCACCGCGTCCGCCTCCTCATCGCCAAGGCACCCTTGGCAGTAGAGTTGCGTAATGAGACTTACATGGTCAAGCCCCGGTGTGGCTGGCGGTTGGTGGGGGCGGGGTTCCCTCGACGGGGCGTGGCGTCCCGAAATCCCCACCCACGAGCGTGCCGCCCTCGCCGGCCTCGTAGAAGGCGGCGGCTCGCAGGTGGCCCAGCCGGGGCGGTACGGGGCGCAGCAGGGGGCGCTGCATGGCCTCGGCGACGGAGTTGGCCCTGACGAGGTGTTGCCGGGTCTGCTCCCGCTGCCAGGACAGCGCGACGCTCGCGATGCCGATGAGGAACGTGGCGACATACATGGCGATGTGGTGCTGCTCGTCGAAGTCGCCGGGGTGGCGAGCGGCGATCCACATCTTTAGGCCCAGGCACGCCACCACCGACAGCGCCGTGCCCCGCAGCCCGCGCGTCGCCGCGGCCAGCGGGGGGACGGCGATGAGCATGAAGCTCACCGGTTCGCTCCCGTGGACCAGGAGTTCGGCGACCACGTCGATCGCCACCGCGGCCGGCGGCAGCCACCACACCCATCCGTGGCGCGGCGACGGTGGCCGCAGCGCGGCGTGCAGACTCCGGCTGGTCACCGCGCGCCCTGACGTCTGTCTCCGCCGGGGCGGGCCGCGGATCCGGGGACGCCGACAGCCGTCGTGCGGCGTTCCGCCTGGCGGACCGTCTCGGGCAGGTCGTCCTCGATGCGGTTGAGCTGAGCGGTGACGCTGCGCAGCCAGACGTCGAGGTCGACCAGCGCGGGCATCGGGGTCCGGTCCGCCTGCGGGGGCGCCGGACGGGTCTCGTCCGGTGCGGGGAGAGCGGGTCTCGGCCGCGAGGAGGTAAACGGGTCCTCGTCCGGCCTCTGGGGTGGCGGCTGCGCCTCGTCGGCCTCCGGTCCGGACGATCCGGTCGACCGGGCCGCGTCGAGCGGGGAAACCACCGCTCCCGGCTCGGCGGCGGACGGCCCGCCCCGCTCCCACTCGGACAGGTCGCCGGCGCACAGGGCGGCCAACCGGTCGGTGGTGTTCGCCAGTGCGCGGGCGCCGGCCCGTGCCTGGTCGGCGGCATCTGCGGGCAGGGCCCTGGCGGGCAGGTCGACGCGAGGGAGCCACTGGGCGCCGAGCAGGATGTGGTTGGCGGCGATGAGTACGGCGTGCCAGTCGGCGTGGGCGGGCGTGCCGCCCCGAGGCTCGCTGCGGTACTGGGCGTAGGCGGACTCGGCGAGGCGCAGCCGGTGCAGGGTCGGGAGCGTCGGCGGAGCGGGGGCCGAGCCCGGTGGTACGGCGGTCAGCGTCGCGACGGTGCCTTTGATCAGCGGGCCGCATTCCCGCAGCAGCCCGGCCATGGTCCGGAGTACTTCCCGGCGGGCTCCGGAAGGCCAGGCGAGCATGGCGCACAGCAGTCCGATGGCGCTGCCGGTGACGACGTCCACGATCCGGGCCGCCGCGATGTGCCAGGTCGCGGGGGCGATCTGGGCGAAGGCGGTGGCCACCACGAGGGTGAACAGCCCCTGGGCCCAGGCGATCCCGAGCAGCGGCCCGAGCGCGAAGGCGATGAGCATGCCTGGCGCGAGGAGCGCGGCGTAGGCCTCGGTGTGCTGGCCGAGGCCGATCAGCAGCGCGCCCGCCGCGACGGCACCGACGAGGTTGCCCGCGACGGCCTTGCGGATGGCGGCCCAGGTCTCTCCGACGGTGGTGCGGCTCAGCGTGAGTACCGCCAGCAGTACCCAGAAGCCGTGCGTCAGGTCGAGCGAACCGGCGACGAGCCGCGCGGCGGCGAGTGCCACGGCGATGCGCGTGGCGTTCTGGAACTGCACCGAGCGCAGCGTCATGTTGCCGATGATCCGGCGTGACCACAGGCAGGGGGTGGAGGACTGCGCGTACCAGAACAGCTCCCGTGGCTCGATGGGTGGGGTACGCCGCCCGTCGAGGGCGACCCCTACGGAGATCTCCAGGACCCGGACGGACTCGGCGACCGCCAGCAGTGCCGCCTGTCGGCGCAGCACCGGAACCGGCGGAACCTCGGACGCCGACTCCGTCACCTGCCGCATGCGCAGTTGCTGGAAGCCGTCGATCGCCGCTTTCATCCGCTGCGAGCCGGGGGTGGCCCGGCCGGTCCGCAGGGCCGCGGCCGTCTCGTGGCACAAGGTCGCCACCTGTGGCAGCAGCGACCCGGAGGCCACGTCACAACGGTCCCCGCCGTCCTTGCCGCCGACATCCGCGTCCGGGTCCGCGGCCGCACCGGTGCCGTCCCGGACGAGGGCGCGCAGTTCGCCGGACTCGGTCAGGTGGGCCAGCTGTTCGAGCAGCCGGCGCGTGGCGGACCCCGCCTGGGCCAGGCCGCGGGCGGCGCGACCCGGGCCGGCGGGGCGTTCCGCCGGCGGGGCGTCGGACAGCCGCAGCCGCGCGCCGGCGTCCCGCAGTTCGGTGGGGGAGAGGTGGCCGCCGCGTCCGACGATGGTGTCGCCGGCCGTCACAAGGGCGTGCGCGAGTGTCTCCCGGTAGGTCGGTCCGGGGGGCTGCGGCAGCAGGAACAGCTCGCACAGCGCCAGCACCACCACGCCGTAGGTGAGCCCGGCCAGCCGTAGCCACAGGGTCTCGGGTTCGTACGGCGGGAAGCAGGCCAGGATGTAGAAGAGCTGGAGGCCAGGCGCCGCTCCGGCCGGCCGGGGCCCCGCGATCGCGGCGAAGGCGAGCAGGAAGCCCACGACGAGCATCCCGACCACCGCCGCCCAGGTCTGCACCGCCAGCACGGTCCCCAGGGTCACCAGCACCAGGCCCACCGGCAGCGCCTTGAGCATCACCTCGGCGCGCTGCCGCCCGGACCCGGGGATCGAGGACAGCAGACCGAGGGAGATCGGCGCGAACAGCGCGTACAGCGCCACGACCGGATCGTCGAGCCCGTACAGGAACGGATAGAAGCCCGCGGCGGCGGAGAGCGACACCCGCACCGACCGGCGCAGGATCTCCGTCCGCTCCGTTCCGCCCTTCACGGCAGACGCCCGTCATGGCGCGTGTGCGGGCCGAGCGGCTGCGCACCGCGCAGGAGCGCGAGCCGGTGACGTACGGCCTCCGAGAAGGCGCTGGTGATCACGGCGACCGCGATGGAAGCTGCTCTGCGCGCGGCTGGCGAAGACTCGGCGCGCATGAGCACGCTCCTCTCGGGCGGCGCCGCGGTGTCTTGGACGGGTGGACAGGCGACCCGCTCACCATTGTCGGCCGCCCCCGAACGGACCGCAGCCCGGCGCCCCGGGCCTGCCACAGCGTGATGCCCGCCTGTGGGCATGACCATGACTTGGCGTCGGGCGGGCGTGCCGTGCGGACGGTTGCGGTGTTCGGACGGTTACCGTCGGCGACATGGACGGCGTTCGCCGAGGGTGGCGTGAGTGTGTGCTCGCTGGGGCGGTGTTCGCTGTGTGCATGGCCGGCACCACGCTGCCGACCCCCTTGTATCCCCTCTACCAGGAGAAGTTCGGGTTCTCCGAGTTCACGGTGACCGTCGTGTACGCCGTGTACGCCTTCGGGGTCATCGGCGTACTGCTGCTGGTGGGCAACGCCTCGGACGCCGTGGGCCGACGTGTCGTCGTGCTGTGGGGTCTTGGATTCTCGGCGGCGAGCGCCGTGTGCTTCCTGTGCGCCACGGAACTGGGCTGGCTGTATGCGGGACGGCTGCTGTCGGGAGTGTCGGCGGGGCTGTTCACCGGGGCCGCCACGGCGTACGTGATGGAGCTGGCACCGCACGGCGGCGCCTCGCGCGCCACGTTCGTGGCGACGGCCGCCAACATGGGCGGGCTGGGCTGCGGCCCGCTGCTCGCCGGAGTGCTGGCGGAGTACGCCGCCTGGCCCCTCTACCTGCCGTTCGTCGTGCACCTCGCGCTGGTGGCCGCCTCGGTCGCGGTCCTGCTGCGCCTTCCGGAGACCGTACGGGAACGGATGCCGCTGAGGACGGTACGGCCGCACGGGCCCGCTCTGCCCGCGCAGGTACGGGCGGTGTTCGGGCCCGCGGCCACGGCCTCGTTCGTGGGGTTCGCGCTGTTCGGGGTCTTCACGTCGGTCAGCCCCGCGTTCCTGGCCGAGTCCCTGGGCATGCAGAACCACGCCGTGAGCGGGCTGGTCGTCGCACTGGCCTTCTTCGCCTCGACGGGCGGGCAACTGGCCGTCGGCCGGATCGGGGTGCGGCGATCACTGCCGCTGGGCTGCGCCGGACTCCTGGCCGGACTGGCGCTGCTCGCGGGAGCACTGTACTGGGACCTGTTGGCGCTGGTGGTGCTGAGCGCGCTCGTCGGCGGAGGCGGGCAGGGGCTGACGTTCCGCGCGGCGCTGGCCTCGGTGTCCCACGCGTCTCCGGAGGACCGGCACGCGGCGGTGATCTCCACGCTGTTCGTGGTGGCCTACGCGGGCATCTCGGTGCCGGTGATCGGCGTGGGGGCACTGACGGGACCGATCGGCCTGGAGGGCGCGGGGCTGGTGTTCATCGGCTGCATGGCCGTGCTCGTCTCGTCGGCCGCCGCCTATCTGCTGCGGCGGCCGGTGCCGGAGGAGGCGTGAGCGGTGTGGCAGATCGGCGTGCCCACAGTGGCGGGCGTACTCCTCGATGCGGTGAACCCACAGCTCCCGCACCGCCGTACCGTCCTGGCCCACCCGCGTGCCCAGATCCACGTACTCGAGCAGCGCCGCGTCGGCCGCCGCCTGTTCGCGAGCGAGGTCGGCGAACGCGCCCTCCGCCACCGCCTGTTCCGCCACGGCGCCCTCGAAGTCGGCGTCGCGGGCGCCGGGCGGCTTCGGTTCCTGGTCCTCCGGGCGAATCCAGTTGCGCCAGTCCCCCTCCACCTCGCCAAGATGACGTACCAGCCCCAGCGGGAACATGGTCGACGGCGGCACCGAACGGCGCGCCAGGTCACCGGCCCCCAACCTGTCGCACTTCATCCGCAGGGTCATTCGATAGCCGCTGAGGAAATCCTGCAGAGTGGCCGACTCGCCGTCCGGACTGACTGAGCGGCGGCCTGGCAGACAAGCGATCACTCAGGTGTACCGAGAGCGTCCCGACCCGCTGCGAACAGGCGGGCGCAGCGGTCCGTCATCGCCTCCACGGACTCCTCGGGATGGGTGATCCACCAGCGGACAAGCGCCGTGACGACGCCCTGCCAGGCGTGACGCAGGGCATCCGCGTCACGCGCGTCGAAGGAATCGGCGGCCAGCAGGACGTCGGCGGTGCCACGTGCCGCACACGCGTCGACGGCGGCCCGGTAGCGCCGCGCGCGGCGGGCGGCCTCGCTGTCGGCCGGCAGGGAGGTGTCGTAGAGGACGAACCATGCCTCCCGCTGTCCCTCCAGCGCGGTGAAGAGGCCGTGCAGGACCCGCAGCGGTGTCGGCGGCGCCGACGCGCCGCTCCGGTCCGCGGCAGCCTCGGGCCCGGGGCCGCGCACACCGGTGACCGCCCGCTCGGGGACGCGCCCGCCGGTCGTGTCCTCCATGGCGGCGCGGATGGCCGTCAGGATCCGGTCGCCGACCGGCACCAGGCAGGCGAGGTACAGGTCCTGCTTGGCCCCGAAGTACTGGTGCAGCAGCGTCTTGGTGACCCCGACGCGAGACGCGACGGCCGCGAGCGAGGTGCCCTCGTAACCGCGGCGGCCGAACTCCTCCGTGGCCGCGGCGAGGATCTGCTGCTCGCGCCGGGCCCGCGGGACGCCCTTGGTGCCCGCTCGGGGTGAGGGGGTTGCCATGCGGAAAATTTACCACTAGGTAATTTACCTTCAGGTAAGTTCGACGAAGGAGCCCCATGTCCGTCGAGAACGCGGCGCGCACGCCTCGGAACCGCTCCTGGTGGGGATGGGGGTGGGCCGACGCCCACCCTGACGACGCCGAATGCGTCGCGCTGGGCGCCCTCGTGCCCGGCACCCTGGCGCGGCCCCTGCCCCTGCCCGAGGTGGCCGACCTGCGCATCGGCAGCCCCGCCGCCGAAGCGCCGCGCAGTCTCACGCACTTGGTGACGTACGACCCCGAGGCGCGCGCCGCCCACGCCATGGGCAAGGCCTACCGCGACGTCGCGCGCGCCCTGCGTGGCCGGCCGGGCCGGGTCCCCGACCTGGTCGCCCGTCCGGCCCGTGACCAGGACGTGGCCGACCTGCTGGAGTGGGCCGGTGAGCGGCAGGTGGCCGTGGTCCCCTACGGCGGCGGCTCGTCGGTCGTCGGCGGCGTGGAGTACCGGGGCGAGGTCCACCGCGCGGTGCTGTCGCTGGACCTGACCGCCATGGACCGGGTTCTGGAGATCGACACCGACAGCCGCGCCGCCCGTATCCAGGCGGGCGTCCTCGGCCCCGAGCTGGAGAACCAACTCAGGCCGCACGGACTGACGTTGCGCCACTTCCCGCAGAGCTTCGAGTTCTCCACCCTCGGCGGCTGGCTGGCAACCCGGGCGGGCGGGCACTACGCCACCGGCCGGACCCACATCGACGACTTCACGCAGTCCCTCCGCGTGGTCACCCCCGCCGGCACCAGTACCTCCTGGCGGCTTCCCGCATCCGGAGCGGGCCCCTCGCCGGACCGTCTGTTCCTCGGGTCCGAGGGCACCCTGGGCGTGATCACCGAGGCGTGGATGCGGGTGCAGGAACGCCCCCGGCACAAGGCCTCCGCCTCGGTGTCCTTCACCGACTTCCACGCCGCGCTCCTCGCGGTGCGCGCTCTCGCCCAGTCCGACCTCGCGCCCGCCAACTGCCGGCTGCTCGACGCCGGCGAGGCCGCTCTCTCCGGCGCGGCCCGGGACGGCTCCGCCGTGCTGGTCCTCGGTTTCGAGTCGTCGACCGGCCCCGTGGAAGACCGCCTCGCCCGGGCCGTGGAGGCGGCCCGCGCCCACGGTGGCCGGACCGAGGCGGACGCCTCCTGCCGGGGCGCGTCCACCGACGGGCCGGTCGGCGCGTGGCGCTCCGCCTTCCTGCGCATGCCCTACCTGCGGGACGGGCTCGCGCGGATGGGCGCCGTCACGGAGACCTTCGAGACGGCCACCACGTGGGACCGGCTGCCCGCACTGATCGACGCCGTCCGCACGGAGGTCGGCGCCGCCGCACACAAGGGGACAGGGCACCGCGCGATCGTCAACTGCCGTCTCACGCACGTCTATCCCGATGGCGCGGCTCCCTACTTCACCGTGATCTGCGGGGGGCGGCCCGGCGACGAGGTGGCCGTCTGGGACGACCTGAAGGCCGTCGCGGGCGAGGTCCTTCACCGCCACCGCGCCACCATCACCCACCACCACGCCGTGGGGCGTGACCACCGCCCCCAGTACGACCTCCAGCGCCCCGAGCCCTTCGCCGAGGCCCTGCGTGCCGTGAAGCGCACCCTGGACCCCGGCGGGATCCTCAACCCGGGCGTGCTCCTGGACGGTTGACCGCACAGGCGGCCCCTCGCCCCGGCCCGCCCACGGATCATTCGCGGTGGCCCTTCGCCGGAAGGCACCCGGCGATACATGTTGCTACGCTCGAAATGGCCTGATCGAGCGAATGGCGCTTCGCCGTGGGAGCCTCCGGCCGAGCGCTCGACAAGGGCGGCCGCGCAGCTCCAGCGCGCCGCGCCGCAATGATCCGTAGCGGCAAGACGTGGATCGATGAGCGCTCTCGCGCTCCCGAGCCGCTCATCGAAAAGCCGGAGGGGTGGTGCGCCTCCACCTGGAGACGTAGGGGAGTTGCCGGGATCGGCCGGCGCTCAGGGAAGGTGGTGACGAGATGGATCTCAAGTTCGAAGTCGTCGTACTGCCCGTCTCCGACGTCGACCGCGCCAAGGCCTTCTACGAGGGCCTGGGCTTTCGTTTGGACGTCGACCACTCGGACGACGAGGGCTTCCGGGTGGTGCACCTGACGCCCCCCGGGTCGCAGTGCTCGATCCTCTTCGGCAACGGGGTGTCGAACGCGGCGCCGGGCTCGGTCGAAGGGCTGCATCTGATCGTCGACGACATCGAGGCGGCCCGGGCCGAACTCCTCGAACGGGGAGCCGACATGAGCGAGGTGTTCCACGACGCCGGCGGTGTCTTCCACCACGCCGGGGAGGAGGGGCGGGTCGGCGGCCCCGAGCCCGAGCGCGCGAGTTACAGCTCGTTCGCCTCGTTCAGCGATCCGGACGGCAACGGCTGGGTGCTCCAGGAAGTCACGACCCGGCTTCCCGGGCGGTGACCCGACCGGCCCCGCGAAAGCGGCGACACAGAGGCAGGAGCAGCAGTGGACGACACCTCCCGTACCTACGACGTCATCGTCATCGGCGCGGGTCCCGTCGGTGAGAACGTGGCCGACAGGACCAAGGCGGCCGGGCTCAGCACAGTGATCGTGGAGAGCGAGCTGCTCGGTGGCGAGTGTTCCTACTGGGCGTGCGAGCCCAGCAAGGCGCTGCTCCGGCCGGTGCTGGCGCGTGCGGACGCGCGCCGCGTACCGGGGCTGAGGAAGGTGGTTGCGGGGCCGCTGGACGTGCCGGCGGTCCTGGCTCACCGCGACGACATCGTCTTCCACTGGCAGGACGACGACCAGGTCGCATGGCTGAACTCGGTCTCCGTCGACATCGTGCGGGGCCACGGCCGCCTCGACGGGCCGCGCCAGGTCGTGGTGACCTCCTCCGACGGCGGCACCGTGCGCCTCATCGCACGCCACGTGGTCGCCGTCTGCACCGGCACCCGCGCCGCGCTGCCGGACCTTCCCGGTCTGGACGAGGTACGGGTGTGGACCAGCCGCGAGGCCACCAGCGCCGCCGCCGTACCGGGGCGTCTCGTCGTGGTCGGCGGTGGCGTCGTCGCCGTCGAGATGGCCACCGCCTGGCGGGCGCTCGGCGCCGAGGTGACCCAGCTGGTCCGGGGCGAGGTCCTGCTCCCGGGCAGGGAGCCGTTCGCCGGGGAGCTGGTCGCGGAGGGGCTGCGCGAGGCGGGCGTGGACGTCCGCTTCGCGACCTCCGTCACCTCCGTCGCGCGGCAGGACGGACCCGACGGCGAGGTCCGCGTCACCCTGGCCGACGGCGAGCAACTGGTCGCCGACGAGCTTCTGTTCGCGATCGGCCGCGCGCCGCGTACAGACGACCTCGGCCTGGAGACCATCGGCCTCAGCCCCGGCGACTGGCTGAAGGCCGACGACACCTGCCGGGTCGGCGACGTCGACGACGGCTGGCTCTACGCCGTCGGCGACGTCAACCATCGCGCCCTGCTGACGCATCAGGGCAAGTACCAGGCCAGGATCGCGGGCGCCGTGATCGGAGCCCGCGTCAACGGCGAACCGCTTGACGAGACCAAGTGGGGCGCCCACGTCACGACCGCCGACAGCGAGGCCGTACCCCAGGTGGTCTTCTCCGACCCCGAGGTCGCGCACGTCGGCGTGACCGCGCAGGAGGCGGAGCGCGCCGGGCGCCGGATCCAGGTGGTGGACAACGACTTCCTGAGCGTGGCGGGCGCCGTCCAGTACGCGGAGGACTTCCGTGGCAAGGCCCGCATGGTGGTCGACCTGGACCGCGGTACGGTGGTCGGTGTCACCTTCGTGGGACCCGGCGTCGCGGAACTGCTCCAGTCCGCGACCGTCGCGGTCGTCGGCGAGGTACCGGTCGAACGGCTGTGGCACGCCGTTCCGCCCTTCCCGACGATCAGCGAGGTGTGGCTGCGCCTGCTGGAGGCGTATCGCGGGTAGGGCGGGCGGCCGGGTCCGAAGGCCTACGAGGTCGAGGTCAGCCCCGGACGGGGTACCGGCTGGTGATCGCGACGCGGTTGAAGGCGTTCATCACCGTCGCCAGCCAGGCCACCGCCGAGATCTGCTCCGCCGTGAGGACGGCCGCGGCGGCGTGGTAGTCCTCGTCGCTCACCTGTCCGTCGGACACGCCCGTGATCGACTCGGTCAGCCGCAGGGCCGCGCGGTCGGTGTCGGAGAAGTAGCCGGTCTCCGCCCACGCGGGCAGCACGGCGATCCGGTCGGGGTTCTCGCCCTTCTTCAGCGCGTCACGCGTGTGCATCCGCAGGCAGAAGGCGCAGCCGTTGATCTGGGAGGTACGAATCTTCAGCAGCTCGACCAGAAGCGGGTCGAGACCCGCCGCGGCGGCGGCGCTCTCCACCTCCGCGGACAGGGCCAGGAGGGTCTTGTAGGGGGCGGGGTGCTGCTTGCCGATGTTCACGCGCTGGGTGTCGATCATGGTTCCTTCGCTTCACTGGTGTGGCCCACGCCGCGGCAGGCACCGCGGGCGGCGTTCTCACCAGGGAGACGAGGCGGCCCCGCCGGGTGTGACGGTCGGACGGAGGAATGTTTTTCCGGGTTGAGCACCCTGCGGTACGCCGTGATGAGGCCGTCCGTGATCTGCGCCGTGTCGACGGAGTGGACGCGGCCCTCCCGGCGGAACACGAGAGCGAGCTCCCCGCCGACCTCGACGACGTCGATGCGGTCCGGGCGCCACTGACGCACCAGGCGCACCATCACCCCGGCGATCCGCTCGGCGCCCTGGATGGGCTTGCGCGCCGCGATGACCTTGCCCCCGCCGTCGGTGACGAAGACGGCGTCGGGGTGCAGGAGCCTGACCAGACCGGCGAGATCACCGGCCTCATAGGCCGCCCGGAACGCCACCAGCACCCGCTCACGCTCCGCCTTCGGCGCCTGCGGCGCCGACTCCTTCGCCTTGGCCACCCGCCGCCGCGCCCGCGAGGCGAGCTGCCGTGCACCGGGCGCGGAGACGTCCAGCACTTCCGCGATGCCGGCGAACTCGAGACCGAAGACGTCGTGCAGGACGAAGGCCACCCGTTCCGGCGGGCTCAGCTTCTCCATGATCAGAAGCATCGCCGAGCTGACCGACTCGTCGACGAGGACCGGCTCGGCCGCGTCCGGCCCCGTCAGCAGCGGTTCCGGAAGCCAGGGCCCGACATAGGTCTCCCGGCGCACGCGAGCACTCCTGAGTATGTCGTACGACCGCCGCGCCGCCACCGTCACCAGCCAGGCCCGCAGGTCGTCGACCTCGCGCAGATCCGCTCCGGCCGCCCGCAGCCATACGTCCTGGGTCACGTCCTCGGCATCGGCCACACTGCCCAGCAGCCGGTAGGCCACGCCGAAGACCGCGGGGCGGTGCGTCTCCCACTCGGTTCCCAGCAGATCCTCCTGTTGGGACCCTTCAGGTACGCGCCCGTCACCCATGTGCATCGCATTCTCCTCGGCTCGCGGTTCCAGCCTAGCCGTCGGGGTGGATGGTGAAGACCTGGTCGAGGCCGACGATGGTCAGGACGCGCAGCGTGTTGGCGGGGACGCCCGCCAGGACGATGTCGGCTCCCGCGGCGACGGCGTGCTGGCGGGCGGCGAGAAAGGCGGTGATGCCGCTGGAGTCGCAGAAGGTAAGTCCCGCCAGGTCGATGACCAGGCGCTGGCCCGGTTGCAGGGCCAGGGATTCGACCCGCTGCCGAAGGGTCGCGGCATGGGTGTGGTCGAGGTCGCCGGCGACCGCTATGACGGTTCCGGTGGCGGTGGCGCGTTCGGTGATGTTCAGCGGGTTCATCAATGGTGACCCCGGACCTCCGAGGTGAGTGAAGGCGGCAATCTCCACTACGCCCGGAGGTCCCTCCATGATCAACAACCAGCGGCAGCGTGTCACCAACCTCCCGGCCGAGTACACGGTGGTCATGTCAACGGGTGGGGTGACGGCCCGCGGGCTTGTTGAACGGGGCACCGGGACCGGCAGAGATGCTGCGGTCCCCGATGTCCTGGAGAATGGGATACGGCCACGTCGCAGAATGGGGGCGCGGTATGCCGATCATTTCACCCGGATTCCACGGCCGAGCGCGCGAAGCCCGGCACAAACTGCCTCCTGGACAGTACGAGACCACGGGCTTCCCCGTCCTGTCGGCAGGGCCGACGCCCGCGGTGGACCTCGACGCGTGGGAATTCACCATCCGCACCGAGACAGGCGCACGGCACAGCTGGAGCTGGGCACAGTTCCTGGCGTTGCCCAGCCAGACCCCGACCGTCGACCTGCACTGCGTCACCAAGTGGTCGAAGTTCGAGACGGAGTGGCAGGGTGTCTCCCTGGACCTCCTCCTGGAGGACGTGGAGACCGGCGCCGACTACGCGCTCGTGCACTCCTACGGCGACTACACCACCAACGTGCCCCTGGAAGACCTCCTCGACGGGCAGGCGTGGATCGCGTACCGCTTCGACGGCGAGGAACTCCCGCCGGAGCACGGCGGCCCCGCCCGGCTGCTGGTTCCGCACCTGTACTTCTGGAAGTCCGCCAAGTGGGTCCACGGCATCCAGCTGCTCGACGAGGAAGAACGCGGCTTCTGGGAGAACGTCGGCTACCACAACTATGGGGACCCATGGCGGGAGCAGCGGTATCAAGGCGACTAGGCGACCGGCTGCGCTGGAAGACGGCACGCCTGACCGATCGGCGCGTCGAGTCGGAGGTGGCGCACACGCTCGTCTTCGAGGTGCCCGACTGGCCGGGCCATGCGGCCGGGCAACACGTCGATGTGCGCCTGACGGCCGAGGACGGCTACAGCACCCAGCGCAGTTACTCACTGGCGTCCGCACCCGACGGCGAGAGCGTCGAGCTGACCGTTCAGCGCGTCGACGGCGGTGAGGTCTCGCCGTATCTGACGGAGGGTCTCGCGGTGGGAGACGCGGTGGAACTACGGGGACCGATCGGCGGCTGGTTCGTGTGGCGGCCCGAGCAGACGGAGCCGATCCTGCTGGTCGGCGGCGGCTCCGGCCTGGTGCCACTGATGGCGATGATCCGCACCCGCCGCGCGGTCGGCAGCCGTACGCCCTTCCGGTTGGTGTACTCCGTCCGGAGCCCCGAGTACCAGCTGTTCGCCCCGGAGTTGAGGCCGGACGACCCGGGTCTGGACAAGACGTACCTCTACACCCGCTCCGCCCCACCGCACTGGCGGCGGCCGCTCGGGCAGATCACGGCCTCGGACCTGTCCGGCGCGGGATGGCCACCGGACTTCGAAGCCACCTGCTACGTCTGCGGTTCCACCGGCTTCGTGGAGAAGGCCGCCGGCCTGCTGGTGGCCCTCGGCCACCATCCCGGCCGGATACGTACGGAGCGTTTCGGACCCAGCGGCTGATGCCGTGCCCCACCAGGGCGCTCATCATCGGAGGTGGAGGCGCGATGGCCGGTACGACGCAACGGAGATGAGTCCTCATGACCCTGACGCCCGGCTTCCTCGACGGCAATGCCGCCGCAGGCGATCTGCAGGCTCTGTTCGGAACCGACATGTCCATGGCCTCCGGACGATGCCGTGGCTGCGGCGAACAGATGGTCCTCGCCCAGACGCATGCCTACCTCGACGGTCCGGGGATGGTGCTGCGCTGTCCCGGCTGCGAGGGTGTGCTGCTTCGCCTGGTCCGCTCACCTTCCGAGACCTGGCTCGACGCCGGCGGACTCCAATACCTCAAGATCCCCACACCTTCATGACCACGTACGTACGACGTGGCGGAGAGCCGCGGAGCGACTGCGTGCGGCCAGGCAAGGCCGCCCGTCGACTGGGAGACCCTCATGGCAGACAACGCCGACCGCCTGCAAGAGCTCGCCTCGCGCGTGCGCACACCCGACGTCGTCGATGCCATGGGACGGATGCACCGCCACCGGTGTCACATCGACGACCTGGTGAGCCCCACGCCGGGCCGTGTCCTTCTGGGTCCCGCGCTGACGATCTCGTACTTCCCTTCGTGCGAGGAAGCCCTGCCCGCTGAGCACTACACCTTCACCCGGCTGTTCGCCGAGGCCGTCAAGGACGGCGCCGAGGGGCGGGTGCTGGTCATGGCAGGCAACGGGCATCCCGAGGTGTCGCTCGGAGGCGGATCGAAGCTCTCCATGGTGGCGGCACGCGGGCTCGCCGGTGTCCTGGCCGACGGCCGTCTGCGGGACTTCGTAGAACTCGCGACCCATGACTTCGCCGTCTACTGCCTTGGACAGTCGGCCAAGTGGGGCGGCGATGTGGTGACGCCGTACGAGGTCAACCGGCCGGTGGTCGTGTCCGGCGTGGCGGTCCGCCCCGGCGACTACGTGTTCGCGGACGTCTCCGGCGCCGTCGTCGTCCCCGCGCCCCATGTCTTCGAGGTGTTCGAGGAAGCCGGCCGCGTGGCCCGGACCGAGGAGGCCTTCGTCGGGGGTGTCGATCAGGACGATCCCGCTCAGCCCTGACGCGCGGGCCCCGCGCATCCCGGACGTCCGTGTCCCAGCGACCGGGGGCCCGCGTCGTGGACGCCGCCGCCGTTGTCGTGGCCGTGGAAGAGGAGGCCCCCGGCGTCGTGGGACACCTCACTCACCTCGACGCCGCGGCCGGCGACCTCGGAGTCGGGCGGCCCCCGGCCGGCACGCCGGCAAGGACGCCGATCCGGCTGCCCGGCGCTCACGCAACCTGGATGACTGTCTTGCCCACGGTCCCCTTCTTCGCCCGGAACGCCTCCGGCGCGCGGTCCAACGGGTGGACGGCACCGACCAGCGGATGCAACCGCCCCTCCCGGTACCTGCGAATGACCTCCAGGAGGTGGCCACGGTCGGGTTCGACGATGAAGTACAGGGCGCGGCCGTCCTCGGGCCGGACATTCGGGGGTTGGGCGATGCTCACCAGCGTGCCGCCGGGCGTGACCACGGCGGCCGAGCGGTCGAGCACCTCCCCGCCCAGACCGTCGAAGACGAGGTCGACGCGGCCCACCGCCTCCTCCCACCCCGGCTGTTCGAGGTCGACGAACTCCTCCGCGCCGAGCTCCAGGACCCGGTCCCGGCTGCCCGCGCGCCCCGACCCGATCACGCGGGCCCCGGCGTCGCGGGCCAGCTGCGTCGCGGCCATCCCCACGCCGCCGCCCGCGCCGTGCACGAGGACGCTCTGCCCCGCCTCCAGGCGCCCGTGGACGAAGAGGCCCTGCCAGGCGGTGAGCCCCGGCATCGGCAGCGCCGCCGCCTCCACGTGCTCGATCCCGGCAGGCAGCGGGGCCAGATTCCGGGCCTCCACCGCCACGTACTCCGCGAGTGCGCCGTCCCGGTTCCAGTCGGTCAGCCCGACGACCCGCTGTCCCGCCGAAAGGCCGGTGGTACCGACCGCGACCTCGGCGACCTCGCCCGACACCTCGTGCCCCGGGACGACCGGCCCTCGCCCCCTGCCGCTCCGGTCGACCCAGGAGGCCGGCCAGGCCAGCTCGTCCGGGGTGAAGGAGGCCGCACGCACGCGCACGACGACGTCGCCCTCGCCCGCGTACGGGTACGGCGCCTCCTCCACGACCAGACCGTCCACCGCCGCATCACGATCGTGGGTCCGTACGGCCTTCATGGCCGCTCCTTCCGACCGGGGAAGCCCCCTCCACTCCAGAATGACGGCGGGACCCGCGCGGGGCGATTCGGGTCGCGGCGCCGGAGCCGCTCACCCGGGCGACGCCGCCTTGCTCAGCCGCTGAACACGTACGCCCCGTTCGGACACCAGACGCCGCTCGCGCGTGTGCTCACGCGCCGACGCCACACATCGGGGGAAGATCGAGCCATGGTGACCAGCAATCTCGTCCTCATCGCACACATCGGTGGCGTGGGCCGTACGGTCCTGGAGAATCTGCGTGCCCAGGGCGTGCCGGTGCGCGCCATGGTGCGCCGGGACGACGAGCGCGCGGACGAGTTGCGTGCGCTCGGCGCGGAGGTCGTCGTAGGAGATCTGACCCGGCCCGAGAAGGTCGCGGCCGCGCTGGAGGGCGTCGCACGGATGTACTTCGCGATGCCCGTGTCGCCGGATCATCTGCTGGCGACGACCGTGGTGGCCAGTGTGGCGCGCGAATACGGACAGTTGGACGGGCTGGTCGGCATGTCGCAGATGACGGTGTCGCAGATGACCGCCACCAGCACCACCGAGTCGCATCAGCAGCGGCTGCACTGGCTGGCCGAGCAGGTGCTCGACTGGTCGGGCCTGCCGGTGGTGCACATCCGGCCCACGGCCTTCCTGGACAACCCGCTGTTCACCGCACTGCCGGCGCTCTCGATCCGCGGGAACGGCACCATCGCGCTGCCCTTCGGCACCGGACGCACCTCGCCGGTCGCGGTGGCCGACGTCGCCCGGGTGGTCTCGACCGTGCTCCGCGACCCCGGCCCGCACACCGGCCACGTCTACGAACTGACCGGGCCCCGCACCATGGACATGACCGGGATGGCGGAGGAGTTCTCAAGGGCCCTCGGCCGTCCGGTGTCCTACGTGGACATGCCGCCGGACCAGTGGCGGGCCGAGGTGCTCGCCAAGGTGGGACTGCCCCCGCACACCGAGGAGCACATCCTCACCATGGCCCGGTTGCACCGCGAGAACCGCTACGACCGCGCCACTCGCGACGTCGAAAGCGTCACGGGCATCCCCGCCCAGTCGGTCGAGGTGTTCGTCGCCGCACGCAGGGACTTCTACGTGGGGTAGCACATGACGGACCGGCGCCGGGGATCAGGTGCCCGCGGGTCGCCTCGTCCCGGGGCCACCGGGACGACGCGACCACTCGGGCACCAGCCGTCAGTCCTTCGCGCGCGCGGGCAGCCGCCAGCCCGGGCGGACGAAGTGGCAGGTGTATCCCTCGGGATAGCGCTCCAGGTAGTCCTGGTGCTCGGGCTCGGCCTCCCAGAAGGGGCCGACAGGTTCCACCTCTGTCACGACCTTGCCCGGCCACAGACCGGAGGCATCGACATCGGCGATGGTGTCCTCGGCGGTCTCCTTCTGCTCGGGATCCACGTAGTAGATCGCCGAGCGGTAGCTGAGGCCTATGTCGTTGCCCTGCCGGTTCTTCGTCGTCGGGTCGTGGATCTGGAAGAAGAACTCGAGGAGGGTACGGAAGTCGGTCTGATCGGGGTCGTAGGTGATCTCGATCGCCTCGGCGTGCGTGCCGTGGTTGCGGTACGTGGCGTTGGGCACGTCACCGCCCGTGTACCCGACGCGGGTCGACAGCACCCCGGGAAGCCGCCGGATCAGGTCCTGCATGCCCCAGAAGCACCCCCCTGCGAGAACGGCTTTCTGTTGCTGTCCAGTCATCTCGGTCCTCCGCATGATGTCGTCGCTGCTTGGCTACGCCTCAGCCCCAGCGTACGGCGACGGGGCGACGCCGTTTCCAGCCGGCCGGACCCGCCGGTTCGGGGCTCCGGCCGACAGGATGCGCACCCATCCGCACGAGCGCATGGTGGATTCGTCCGCTGCCGGGACCACGCCCGACGTCGGGAGGCGTCTGCCGGCTGGTCTCGTTCCTCTTCTCCAGGCTCTGGTAGGTGATCAAGGTGGATGAGACTGTCCGGCAAGTGATCATCGTCGGCTCCGGTCCGGCCGGCTACACCGCCGCGCTCTACAGCGCCCGCGCACTGCTGCGCCCGCTGGTCTTCGAGGGCTCCGTCGCCGCGGGGGGCGCGCTGATCAACACCACCGACGTGGAGAACTATCCGGGGTTCCCCGAGGCGGTACTGGGCCCGGACCTGATGGAGAAGATGAGAACCCAGGCGGAGCAGTTCGGCGCCGAGATGATCCCGGACGACATCGTGGAAGCCCGACTCGACCAGGAGATCAAGGAGGTCGTCGACAGCGCGGGAGTCACCCACCGTGCCAGGGCGATCATCCTCGCCACCGGGTCCAGCTATCGCGAGCTGGGGCTGGCCAACGAGAAGCGGCTGTCCGGGCGCGGCGTGAGCTGGTGCGCGACCTGTGACGGCTTCTTCTACCGCGACCAGGACGTCGTGGTCGTGGGCGGCGGCGACTCCGCACTGGAGGAGGCCAACTTCCTCACGAAGTTCGCCCGCACCGTCACCGTGGTGCACCGCCGTGACCGGCTCCGCGCCTCGAAGATCATGCAGGAGCGGACCCACCGCAACGAGAAGATCCGTTTTCTGTGGGACCACGAGGTGATCGACGTGCTGGGCGAGGACAAGGTCACAGGGGTACGCGCCCGTGACGTGAACACCGGCCAGGAAACCGACGTACCCGTCACCGGGGTGTTCATCGCCATCGGACACGATCCGCGCGTCGAGCTGGTCAGGGACCAGCTCTCCCTGGACCACGCCGGTTACGTCGCCGTGGAAGGCCAGTCCACGCGTACCAACCTCAACGGCGTCTTCGCCTGCGGTGACGTCGTCGACCACGACTACAGGCAGGCCATCACCGCCGCGGGGACCGGCTGCGCGGCGGCTCTGGACGCCGAGCGGTACCTCACCGCGCTGGACGACTGCATGACCTCGGACGAAGCCCGTATGGAGGCCATGGCCGTGGCCGAGCTCGCACACTGACCCCCGGCGTCGCCGATCACTGAGCTGGCATACGAGACCCGCGTCCGACCGGCGTGTTGGGTGCCGCTCACCTGCGCATCTGGGGGCCGTCACCGATGGTGCCCGCGTCCGGGCGCATGTGAGTGTGGAGCCACGCCGCGGCCTGGCGTCGCCGTACGTCACGGCCTTTGAGGCCGGTGGCCTGGCGTCTGACGAAGGAGGACGTATCCACACCCGTCCGTCGAAGAGTGACCGACCCTGCGCGTGGCGGAAGGTGGTGACCCGTGGGACATGCTGACACCTTGCTCGCCATGGGCGGCGCCTTCCTGGCCGCCGCCTTTCTCGCCCGCCTCGGCGGCAGGATCGGACTGCCGACCATTCCGCTGTTCATGCTGGCCGGGATATTGCTCGGCCCCCACACACCAGGCCTCGTCCTCGTCGAGGACGCGCACGACTTCGAGATGCTCTCGGCGCTCGGACTGGTCCTGCTGCTGTTCTACCTCGGCCTGGAGTTCCACCTCGACGATCTCAGGCACGGTGGCAAGCGGCTGCTGGCCGCGGGCGGTGTCTATCTCCTGCTGAACGTCGGCGCCGGACTGGGGTTCGGGTTCGCCCTGGGGTGGGGCGTGCGGGAGGCGCTGGTGCTCGCCGGCGTCCTCGGGATCTCCTCATCGGCGATCGTCACGAAGATCCTCATCGACCTGGGCCGGCTCGGCCGTCCGGAGACCCGCCTGATCCTGGGCGTGATCGTGGTGGAGGACATCTTCCTCGCCCTGTATCTCGCCGCTCTCCAGCCGGTCGTCAGCGGTGCCGAGGGCGTCACGGAGATGGCCCTCCAGGGCGCCAAGGCGTTCGGGTTCCTGCTGGTGCTGGCCGCCGCCGCCCGCTACGGCACCCGGCTGGCCGGCCGGCTGATCGTGAGCCGTGACAACGAACTGCTGGTCATCAGCTTCCTGGGCGCCGCCGTCCTCGTCGCGGGCGTCTCCGAGGTGCTCGGTGTCGCCGACGCCATCGGCGCGTTCATGGTGGGCCTGATCCTGGCCGGCACGCCCTCCGGGCCACGGATCCGTGAGCTGGTGCATCCCTTGAGGGACGCCTTCGCGGCGATCTTCTTCTTCGCCTTCGGCCTCGCCATCGACCCCGGCGACATCGCGTCCGTCGCGGTGCCGGTCGCCGCCGCGGCGGCACTGACGGTCCTGATGAACGTCGTGGCGGGGCTGCTGGTCGCCCGTCTGTACCGCTACGGCACCGACACCGCTGCCGAGATCGCCACGACTCTCGTGGCCCGGGGCGAGTTCGCGCTGATCCTGGCCGCGATGGCCGCGGGCGCGGGGCTCGACGTCCGTCTCACGCCGTTCATCGCCGGATACGTCCTCGTCCTCGCCGTCCTCGGCCCCATCGTCGCCGGGCGCGCGCACCTGCTGGCCCGCGCCATGCGGTCCGCGAGCGCGTTCGCCGCCGCCCGGGGGAGGGGCACCGCGCCGCGGCGTGCGGCCACACCGGAGGACGAGCATGCCCGTCCCGTGGACGACAGCGCACCGTCGGCGTCCGCTCCGTCCGCTTCGTCGGCACACCCTGTCGAGGCCGAGCGCTGAAGCCCGAGGGGCGACGAACCCCGGCGGTCAGGGTTCGATCAGCCCGACGCGGATCGCGTACCGGGTGAGTTCCAGACGGTCCTTCAGGCCCAGCTTCTGCAGCAGGTTGGCGCGGTGGCGTTCCACGGTCTTGGGACTGATGACGAGCAGGTCGGCGATCTCCTGCGAGGTATGGCCCTCGGCGACGAGCTTGAGGATCTCCTCCTCGCGGTGGGTGATCGCCTTGGCGGGCAGAGCGCGGCCTTCCCGGAGGCGGTCGAGGTAGTTGCGGATCAGGGCGCTGACGGCGCCGGGGTAGAGGAACGATTCACCACGCATCGTCGCGCGGCACGCCTCGACGAGGTCCCGGTCGGCGACCGACTTGAGGACGTAGCCGGACGCGCCGACGGAGAGGGCCTCGAAGAAGAACTGCTCGTTGTCGTACATGGTCAGGATGAGGATGCGCATGTGCGGCTGGATGCGGGAGAGTTCGCGCGCGGCCTGCAGGCCGGTCAGACGCGGCATGGCGATGTCGAGGATGGCCAGGTCCGGGTGGTGTGCCCGGGCCTGTTCCACGGCCATGGCGCCGTTGTCGGCCTCTGCCACGACGGTCAGGTCGGGTTCGCCGTCGAGGATGAGGCGGACCCCGCGCCGGACCAGGGCGTGGTCGTCGGCCAGCAGGATGCGGGTGGGAGCGGCTGCTTCAGGCATGGTCAACGGTTCCGGTCGGGGACGGTGAGGCGTACTTCGGTGCCGCCACCGGGGCACGGCCCCAGGGCGAGGTGGGCGCCGATGAGCAGGGCGCGTTCGCGCATGCCACGGATGCCGGCGCCTTCGGGCGCGGCGCCGATGCCCCGCCCGTCGTCGTGGATGCGCAGTTCCACGCCCACGGCGGTGCGCCGCAGAGTCAGCTCGGCGTGGCGGGCCCGCGCGTGGCGGGCGGTGTTGGTCAGTCCTTCCTGGGCGACGCGGTAGAGCACGAGTTCGGTCTCGCGGCCGAGCGGGGGCAGATCCGCGTCGAGGTGGTGCCCGACGGACAGCCCGGGGTGGGTGAACTCGGTCGTGACTGCCTTCAGCGCGGCCGTCAGTCCGAGTTCGTCCAGGACCCCGGGGCGCAGCCGGCGCGCGATACGGCGGATCTCCTCCAGACTGCCCCGGGTGGTCTCCTGCACCTGACGCAGCTCCTCGCGCACGGCGGGCGGGGCCTCGCCGGCGACGCGGGTGAGTTCGAGCAGCACGGCGGTGAGTGTCTGGCCCACCTCGTCGTGGAGTTCCTGGGAGATGCGGTGGCGTTCGGCCTCCTGCGCGGACAGGGCGCGGGCGCTGCTGGTGGCGCGCTCCTCCTCCAGGCGGTCGAGCATGGTGTTGAACGTCGTGATCAGCTCCGCGATCTCCCCGTGGCCGCTCACGGCCGGACGCCGGCCCGGGCGCAGCAGGTCGGTGGTGGTCATGGCGCGGGTGAGGCGTTCCAGCGGGGCCAGCCCGACGCGCAGCAGGAGGGCGTTGGCGACGAGCATGGCGGCCAGGCCACCGGTGAGTATTGCCGCCTCGGTGAGCAGGACAGGGGTGGAGACGGTCACCGGGCCCAGCAGCAGCGCAGTGGCCGCGAGGAGCACGACAGCGTTCAGCAAGAAGATCCGCCAGTACAGGGGCACCGTGTATCGCCTCCTAGACCTGGTCCCGGCGGCCCGCCATGCTTCATCGTGAGCGCTGCCCCGACCGTCCGCCATCCGTGACAACACCCACCTGCCGATGCGTGAGGGGTTTCGGCAGCGGTGTTCGTAAGGGCCCGCCGCTCCCAGGGATGAGGGGCGGGGCTGATGGCGGGCAGGCGTGGCGGGGCGGAAGTCTGGAGTCCAGGCGAAGACCGCGAGCCCGGGAGGGAGGCGCCATGCCTCAGTCCGACGACGAACGTCTGGTCGCTCTCGCAGCACGGTTCGAGCGCGACGATCCGCGTTTCACCCAGGCACTGAGAACCGGCCGCCCCGTCCGGCCCCGCGAATACCGGCGTGCACGGGCCTGGTGGACGGTGGGGATCGCTCTGGCCGTCCTGGCGACGGGCGTGGTCGTTGCCGACGGACTGCTCATCGCGACCGGCCTGATCCTGGCCGGCATCGGCGCCCAGCTGTTCGACCCCCACCGGACCCGTCCGGGAGGACGTACTCGACCGCCCCGGTGAGAAGGAGCCGCGACGGATTGCTCACCGGTCCCGTCGAGACCGGCCGGGGGAAGGGACTGCCGGGCGGTCCGCAGGGGCCGGTTCGGGCGGGCCGGTGGCTCGGTACCGCGCCACCGGCCCGCCGTCCCGGGGGCTACGACATTCGCCTCCCGGCCCGGTCGGTCACTTGCGCAGCGACCGAAGGCCCACGCGCAGCTCGTTCACGAAGAGCTCAGGCTGCTCCCAGGCCGCGAAGTGCCCGCCCCGGGGGAGCGTGTTGTAGTGGATCAGGTTGGGGTAGGCCTTCTCGGTCCAGGACCTCGGCGCCTGGTACATCTCGTCGGGGAAGACACTGACGGCGGTCGGGAGCCTCACGCCCTTGGCGCTGAAGAAGCCCAGCTTGTTCTCGCCGTAGAGGCGAGCCGCGGAGACACCCGTGTTCGTCAGCCAGAAGAGCGTGACGTTGTCGAGGACGTCGTCCCGCGTCAGCCCCGTCGGCTCCCCGGCGAAGGCACGGGTGATCAGGTCCAGACTCGCCGCGTCATGGTCGAGCATGAAGGCGGCCAGGCCGACGGGGGAATCGGCGAAGCCGGCCAGTGACTGCGGGCGGTCTCCCATGATGTAGGCGTAGTAGGCGTGCGAGTACATGACGCGCAGCTGGTCGACGGCGCGCTGCTCCTCCTGCGAGAGCTCCGGGGTGCCGGCCGGAAGCGGCTGACCGGTCGCGATCGCCTGCTCGATCTCCGGCGGCACGATGCCGGCCATGTTGGTGTGTATGCCGATCAGACCCTCCGGCGCCTGCAGGGCCAGGGCGTCGGTGACGATCGCACCCCAGTCGCCGCCCTGTGCCGCATAGCGCGTGTATCCGAGGCGCCTCATCAGCTCCGCCCATGCGCGTGCGATGCGTTCGGGGTCCCAGCCGCGCTCGGTCGGCTTGCCCGAGAACCCGTAGCCGGGCATCGACGGAATCACCACGTGAAAGGCGTCCGAAGCGTCCCCACCGTGAGCCGTGGGGTTGATCAGGGGGTCGACGATCTTCATCTGCTCCACAACCGAGCCGGGCCACCCGTGGGTGACGATGAGCGGCAGGGCATCCTCGTGCGGTGAGCGCGCATGGACGAAGTGGATGTCCAGGCCGTCGATCTCGGTGATGAAGTTCGGGTGGGACCGGAGCGAGGCCCCGACCCGGCCGAAGTCGTACTCCGTGGCCCAGTACCGAGCGAGTTCCTGCAGGGTCGCGAGCGGTGTGCCCTGCGACTGGTCGGAGACCGTTTCCTTCTCCGGGAAGCGCGTGGCCTCGATGCGCCTGCGCAGCTCGGCGACGTCCGCCTCGGGGAACTCGGGGGTGAAGGGACGAAGGGTGGTCTTGTCGCTGATGTCAGACATGCGGGCCTTCCTGTTGTGCGGTGGGGGGTTTGACCTCTTTAGGTTCGCGCAGCACGGTGCTGTTCGCCCCGGGGAGAACCCCTGGCGTGCCCCCGGTTCCTGGGACGCCGACCCCCGGGGTCGCCCCGGGGGTAGCGGGGCGGTCCGGGATGAGAGAACCGGCGCCCGGTGACGAAGGGTGAGCGGACGAGAACTCCTGGCGCAGCTCTGAAATATTTTCCTATTGCGAGCAAAATGGGATTTTCGGTACTCCGGCGGCAGTCCGTCGGCCGGATCCACCGGAGCGAGGCCGCAGGGCGCAGTCGACGGCGAAAGGCCGGCTCATGAGCGATGTGGGCTACGGACCACAGGCGAGGCTGCTGGGCCGGAGTGAGCAAGTGGCCGCCATCGATCGGGCGTTGACGACGGCGCAGGCCGGCAGCGCCGAGGTTCTGGTTCTTCGCGGTGAGTCGGGGATGGGCAAGACGGCCCTGCTGGACTACACGGCCGACCGGGCCGCGGGCCTTGGGTTCCGTACCTGGGTCATCGCGGGCATCGAGTCGGAGATGCAGCTGCCGTTCGCCAGCCTCCAGCAGTTCTGCGCTCCCATGCTTGATCGGCTCGGGGACATTCCCGGACCGCAGCGGGACGCGTTGTCCGTGGCCTTCGGCCTCAAGGCGGGCCCTTCGCCCAATCGCTTCCTGGTGGGGATGGCCGTTCTCGGTCTGCTGGCCGGCGCCACCGAGAATCCGGACCGCCCCATCGCGTGTCTCGTCGATGACGCGCAGTGGCTCGACGACGGCTCCATGCAGGTACTGGGCTTCGTCGCCAGGCGCCTGATGGCCGAGCCGGTGGCACTGATCTTCGCCCTGCGGGACTTCGGAGACCACCGTGAGACGACCGGCCTGCGGGAAGTCGTCGTCGAGGGTCTCCCTGAACACGATGCCCGCGCGTTGCTGGCGTCGGCCGTGCCCGTGCCCCTCGACCCGCTGGTGAGGGACCGCATCATCGCGGAGGCACGGGGCAACCCGATGGCCTTGCTGAACCTGCCGCGCACTCTGGCGCCGCACGAGTTGGCCGGTGGCTTCTGGTTGCCCGGCAACCAGAAGCCGGCCAGTTACATCGAGAACACCTTTCACCAGCGCTTCCTGTCACTCCCGGAGGGCAGTCGACGGCTTCTGCTGACCGCCGCGGCCGAGCCCACAGGGGACGTGGCCCTGCTGTGGCGGGCAGCCAGTCTCCAGGACATCCCAACGGAGGCCTCGGCCGCTGCCGAGGGCTCAGGGCTTGTCGAGTTCGGGACCGGCGTGCGTTTCCAGCACCCTTTGGCGCGGTCGGCCATCTACCGCAGGACATCCGCACCCGACCGCCGGGCGGCGCACCGAGCCCTGGCGGAGGCGACCGACCCGGTGCTCGACCCCGATCGCAGAGCGTGGCACCGCGCCCACGCGGCCGGCGGGCCCGACGAAAGCGTCGCCGCCGACCTGGAGCGCTCGGCACAGCGGGCTCGAGACAGGGGAGGGGTTGCCGCTGCGGTCGCGTTCCTGCGACGGTCGGCGGAGCTGACCCCCGATCCCACACGCCGTGTCACTCGCGCACTGGCTGCCGCCCAGGTCGGGATCGACGCCGGCGGTGCGGACCCGGTCCACCACATGCTGGCGGTCGCCGAGGCCGGCCCGCTCGACGCTCTCCAGCGGGCCTGGCTCGAGCGGCTCCGCGCCCGGCTGGTCTTCGCGCGGGCACGCGGCAGCGAGGCCCCCGGTCTCCTGCTCGAGGCCGCCCGGAGGCTGACACCTCTCGATCCGGACCTGGCCCGCGACACCCTGCTGGAGGCAGCCAGCGCGGCGATCTTCGCCGGCCGCCTGAGCGAGGGGCCGATGGAGCACGAGGTGGCCGAGGCAGCCCGCGCCGTGCCGACGCCCACGGCCCCGCGGATGGTCGATGTCCTGCTGGAAGGCATCGCCAGTCTGGTCCTCGACGGCTACGCCGGGGGTGTCCCGGCGCTCAGGAACGCACTGCATGCCGTCCGCCGGGGGCAGAGGACGGGGGTGCAGGCCGACGGGAACGGGCTGCGACTGGCCGGCGCGGTGACCCCCGAGCCTCTCGCGTCCGAGTTGTGGGACGACGAGGCTTGGCACGATCTGGCTGCCGACGACGTCAGGATCGCCCGCGAGGAGGGTGCGCTCGCCGCTCTGCCCCTCGCGCTCAACTACCAGGCGTGCTTCCACGTGCATGCCGGTGAATTCACGACCGCGGCGTCCCTGCTGGACGAGGCGGCCGCGCTCTCGGTGGCCGTGGGCAGCCCACCCATACGGCACACGTCACTCGTGCTCGCCGCCTGGAGGGCGCAGGAGTCCGAGGCGATGGATCTGATTCGGACCAGCATGGAAGAAGCGGGTACACGAGGCGAGGGACGTGCGCTGGGCCTGGCCGAGTACGCCACCGCACTGCTCAACAACGGCCTCGGCCGCTACGACGCCGCGATGGCCGCCGCTACGAGCGCCTGCCGGTACGAGGACCTCGGATTCTTCGGCTGGGCATTGATCGAGCTGATCGAGGCGGCGGCCCGCAGTGGGCGGACGGAGGCCGGCGAAGCGGCGCTGGACAGGCTCGTCGAACGCACACAGGCGAGCGGAACCGAGTGGGCCCGGGGCGCGGAGTCACTCTCGCGCGCACTCATGAGCGACGGCGGCACCGCCGACGCGCTCTACCAGGAGGCACGCCGTCATCTCGAACACTGCCGCATCTCCGTCCACCTGGCCCGCGCCCGCCTCCTCCACGGCGAGTGGCTGCGTCGTCAGGCACGCCGCCAGGAAAGCCGTGCCGAGCTACGTTCCGCCTACACGACGTTCAGCGCGATGGGAGCAGCAGGCTTCGCCGAGCGCGCGCGCAGGGAACTGCTGGCGACGGGGGAGACCGCACGCAGGCGGACAGGGGGTGCCGGCGTCGAACTCACGAGCCAGGAGGCTCAGATCGCCAGGATGGCCCAGAGCGGATACACCAACCGCGAGATCGCCGACCACCTGTTCATCAGCCCACGCACGGTCGAATGGCACCTCGGCAACCTGTTCGCCAAGCTCGGCGTCACCTCCCGCCGGCAACTGCGGTCGGTGCTGTCACCCCTGCAGCCAGGGATGGCGGCGAACCAGCGGAGGACGGGTTAGGCCCCGCCGTCCTCCCGCCTACCGGTGGGTGAGCGCGGCGAGTTCCCCCAGCACCCGGGCCGCCGGTGCCGGGTCGATCAGCCACTTCAGGTGGCTTCCTTCGAGGGTGCGGACGTCGTACGGGTTGTCCGGGGTCAGCGCGTCGCCCTCGCGGATCAGCCGGTCCTGGAGGGCGAGCGGCAGACTCGCGTCGTCGGCCAGACGCACGTACGTCTTCGGGACACGGCCCCAGGTCGCCGCCCGCGCCCGGTCGTCGCGGGTGCCGACGTCGAGGTTCTCGTCGGGCTGGAAGGTGTTCAGGAACGTCAGCAACTCCTCGTCGGTGCCGTCGGCGAGGAAGGCCGCCTTGAACGCCGCGAGGGCGTCCGGGTCGCTGGTGCGGAAGTTGACGCGCAGCAGGCCCAGTTCCGCCGGGTTCCCGGCCATCGCCAGGCCCAGGGAAGCGGCGTCGACCGTGGCCATCTCCGGTTCGGCGTAGTAGTCGCCGACGGTCAGATCGACCGGGCACCAGGCCGCGACGTAGACGATGCGGTCGATCAGGTCCGGCCGGGCGTTGGCCGCGGCAGTGGCGGTGACACCGCCCCGGCTGTGCGAGACCAGGATCACCGGCCCGTTCTCCTTGGCCCGTTCCAGGATCCCGATCAGGTGCGCGGCGTTGTCGGCGAGCGTGACGCCCTTGATCGGACCGGGCGCGGTGGCGAGGCCTTCGAGATCCTGCGGCGCCTGATAGGCGGGCGGGTAGCCGGCCCCGAATCCGTGGCCGGGGAGATCGACGGCTACGGAACGGTGCCCGAGCAGCCCGAGTTCGGCTTGGAGCGGCGCGAAGGAGAAGGAGTTCGCGAAGGCTCCGTGCACCAGGACGAAAGTCGGCTGCATCCGTGAACTCACCCTCTGATCCCCCGATGGTCCCCGGGCACCCTAAGCAGCGAGAGATCACCGGTGCAACCGGTACAGCAGTTCTGCTTGCGCCTCGACGGCCGCGCCGGAACCGGGCCACCGCCCGCGAGGTCCCGGCGTCCGTCGCCCCGAGGCGGCGCCGCCCGCGGCCGCTTCCTGAAACGGGCGGCACCACCGGTTCTCGGGGCGGGGCCGTCAGGTCCTCCCGGAAACCACCATGTGCCGGTGCGTCGCAGTGGGACAGTGCGCGATTTCCGCGAGACGCTGCCGTGGGCACCCCGCCCCTCACCCTTCCGCTCTCCTCCCCGGAGTTCGCCATGGCAGCACCGTCCGCCCCGTCCACTGGGGACGGTCACCGCTTCGACGACCTGCGTGCGCTCTTCATCAACTGCACGCTGAAGCCGTCCCCCCAGCTCAGCCACACCCAGGGCCTGATCGACAAGAGCCGGGCCGTCATGGACTCGGTGGGGGTGACCACGGAACTCGTCCGCGCGGTCGACCACGACATCGCGCCGGGCGTCTACCCGGACATGACCGAGCACGGCTTCGCCACCGACACCTGGCCGGCGTTGTACGAGCAGGTGCTGGCCGCCGACATCCTCGTGCTGGCCGGGCCCATCTGGCTGGGCGACAACAGCTCGGTCACCAAGAAGGTCGTCGAGCGGCTGTACAGCTGCTCCAGCCTGCTGAACTCCCAAGGGCAGTACGCCTACTACGGACGCGTCGGCGGATGTCTGATCACCGGCAACGAGGACGGTGTCAAGCACTGCGCCATGAACGTCCTCTACAGCCTCCAGCACCTCGGCTACACCATCCCGCCGCAGGCCGACGCGGGCTGGATCGGCGCTGCGGGACCCGGGCCCTCGTACCTGGACCCCGGTTCCGGCGGCCCGGAGAACGACTTCACCAACCGCAACACCGTCTTCATGACCTGGAACCTGATGCACCTGGCGGCGATGCTCAGACGCGCCGGGGGCATCCCGGCCCACGGCAACCAGCGCTCGGAGTGGGACGCCGGCTGCCGGCCCGGGGCGGACAACCCCGAGCACCGCTGAGCGGACCGCGGCACGGGTGCGGCGTAAGCATTTCGTCATCGTTTCCGTGGTACGGGACGGCCGCCCGCTTCCGTTGAATGGGAGGGCAACGGGCGAACCCCAGGAGATGAGGCGGAGATGGTGCGCGTGCGCAAGGTACTGACCCGGCCGTTGGTCGTCGCGGTGCTGGTGGTGGCGGTCGGCGGAGTCGGCTTCGGGCTGTACTGGTTCCAGCCGTGGAAGCTCTGGCAGGACACGACCGTCGACGAGGCCCTGCCGGGGGTCGTGACCTCCGTGCCTCCTGCCGCCGCACCCCCGGAAGGGTCCCCCGGACGGCCCTCACCGGCCGCCGGACCACGGACGCTGGCGAGCGGGGAGCTGATCAGCCACGAGCACCAGACGTCCGGCACGGCGAAGCTCGTACGGCTGGCCGACGGGTCGCACGTCCTGCGGCTGGAGAACCTCGCGACCACCAGCGGGCCGGACCTGCGCGTCTGGCTGACCGACGCGCCGGTGAAGCAGGGACTGGCCGGGTGGCACGTCTTCGACGACGGCAGGTACGTCAGCCTCGGCGCTCTCAAGGGCAACAAGGGAAGCCAGAACTACGCTCTTCCCCGCGACGTGGATCCGGCGGGCTACAGCAGCGTGAGCATCTGGTGCGACCGCTTCGACGTCTCGTTCGGCGCCGCCGAGCTGGCTCGCGCGTGACAATGTCCAGTAGACCGGGTCGGCAGCCACGGCTGGGCGTGTCGTGACGCCGGCACCGGGCAGTGGGAGACGATGGGCGCTCCCCCGGCAGCCCCGAGAACGAGCGGAGAGGGAGGGGCCGCGTGGACCAGCGTGCGGCGGCTACCCCAGTCGGCAGCGCGAACGTCACCGGCGTGACCGGGCCCGGCCCGGCCGGCTCACGCCCGGGCCGGGACACGGCGGACGTGCGGCGGCGGATTCCCCGTACGGACGCGCTGATGCGGGACGCGCGCCTGTCGGAGGCGGCTGGCCGGCTGGGGGCCGGCGCGGTCAAGGCGGCCGTCCGGCAGGCACAGGCGCAGGCGCGGGACGGCTTTGTCGCGCCGGAGGACGTGGCGGACACCGCGGTCGCCCTGCTGCCGTCCACGGCCGGCGGGCTGCGGCCGGTCATCAACGCGACCGGCGTGGTGCTGCACACCAACCTCGGCCGGGCGTCGCTGTCCGCGGCGGCCCGCCGGGCGGTGCAGGAGGCCGCCGGACCGACGGACGTCGAACTGGACCTGCACACCGGTGTGCGCGCCCGCCGCGGCCGGACGGCCCTTGCCGCGCTGCGCGAGCGGGTGCCGTCGGCCGCCGCCGTGCACGTCGTGAACAACGGGGCCGCCGCCCTCGTCCTGGTGGCGACCGCGCTCGCCGCCGGCAAGGAGATCGTCATCAGCCGGGGGGAGATGGTGGAGATCGGGGACGGTTTCCGCCTGCCGGACCTGCTGGTGTCGACCGGAGCCCGGCTGCGCGAGGTGGGCACCACCAACCGCACCACCGTCGCCGACTACGCCGCAGCGATCGGCCCGGAGACGGCCTTCGTGCTGAAGGTGCACCCCTCCAACTTCCGCATCACCGGGTTCACCCGAGCCGCCGACGCCGGGCAACTGACGGGTCTCGGCGTCCCGGTGGTCGCCGACATCGGCTCCGGACTGCTCGGCCCGCACCCTCTGCTGCCGGACGAGCCCGACGCCGAGTCCCAGCTGCGGGCCGGTGCGTCGCTCGTCACCGCGAGCGGCGACAAACTGCTCGGCGGACCGCAGTGCGGACTGCTCCTCGGGGACGAGGAGCTGGTCCGGAGCGTGTCCCGGCATCCGCTCGCCCGTGCTTTGCGCGTCGACAAGCTGACCCTGGCCGCCTTGGAGGCCACGCTGACCGGGCCGGAAACGCCGACGGCCGCCGCGCTGGGCGCCACTTCGGCGGCCCTCGTCGACCGGGCCGAGCGGCTCGCCTCGGCCCTCGGCGCCGACGGGATCGCCGTCCGGGCCGTCGCGAGCACCGCGACGGTGGGCGGTGGGGGCGCCCCCGGGGTGACGCTGCCCAGCGCCGCACTGTCGCTGCCCGAGCGGTACGCGGCCGCACTGCGGACCGGTCCGGTCCCCGTGGTCGGGCGGCTGGAGGCCGGCCGCTGCCTGCTCGACCTGCGGGCGGTGCCGCCGGAGGACGACGAGAGGCTGGCCGCGGCCGTGCGGTCGGTCCCGGAACCGGCCGCGGAAGGGTAGCCGGCATGCGGGTACTGGCCACCGCAGGGCACGTCGACCACGGCAAGTCCGCCCTGGTGCGGGCGCTGACCGGGATGGAACCCGACCGCTTCGAGGAGGAGCGGCGCCGGGGACTCACGCTCGACCTCGGGTTCGTGTGGACCCGGCTCACCCCGGACGACCCGGACGCCACCGCCGGCTCGGGCGGCTCCACCGGGGAACCCATCGCCTTCGTGGACGTCCCCGGACACGAACGGTTCGTCGCCACCATGCTGGCCGGCGTCGGGCCCGTGCCCGCCGTGCTGTTCGTGGTCGCCGCCGACCAGGGCTGGCAGCCGCAGTCGCAGGAGCACCTGGAGATCCTGGACGCCCTCGGAGTACGGCACGCCGTGCTCGCGGTGAGCCGCAGCGACCTGGCCGACCCCGAGCCCGTGCGCGCGGACGCCGTCGAACGCATGGCCGCCACCTCCCTCGGCCCGGTGCCGTCCGTCGCCGTGAGCGCGGTGACCGGCGCCGGACTGGACCGACTGCGCCAGGAGCTGGTCCGGTTGGGCCGCGCGCTGCCCGTCCCGCCCGCCGACGCGGACGTACGGCTGTGGCTGGACCGGGCCTTCACCGTGCGCGGTCACGGCACGGTCGTCACCGGCACCCTGGGCGCGGGCACCCTCCGCGTCGGCGACCGGCTGGTGGCGGGGGACGGCACGACCGCCCTCCGGGTGCGCTCACTGCAGTGCCTGCACGAGGACGTCTCCGCCGTCAGCGGGGTGGCGCGCGTGGCGGTCAACGTGCACGGCGCAGCCGAGGGCGTGCTGAACCGCGGCCAGGTGTTGCTGACCCCGGACCGCTGGCTGCTCACCGACCTGATCGACGCGCGGGTCTGCGGAGCGCCGGTCGACGACCTGCCCCGGACGCTCACCCTCCACATCGGCGCCGCCGCGGTGCCGGTGACCGTCCGCCCGCTCGGCCCGGACACGGCCAGGCTGACCCTGACCCGCGCGCTTCCCCTGCGGGTGGGCGACCGCGCCGTGCTGCGCGAACCGGGCGGTCGGCGCCCGCCGTGCGGGACGACCGTCCTGGACGTACGACCGCCCCGGCTCACCCGGCGCGGGGCCGCCCGGGCCAGGGCGGCCGTACTGGCGGACATGACCGGCCGGCCGGACGGCGCGGCGGAGCTGCGGCGGCGCAGGCTCGTCCGTGGCTCCGAGCTGGCGGCGATGGGGGTACCCGCCCCCGCCGCGCCGGTCGTCGGTGACTGGCTGGCCGACGCGGCCCACTGGACGGCACTGCGGGACCGCCTGGAGGCCGTGGTCGAACGCCATGCCGCCGAGCACCCGCTGGAGCCCGGCCTGCCCACCGAGGCGGCACGCCGGCTGCTCGGCCTGCCGGACCGGTCCCTCGTCGACGCGCTCGCCGGGACATCGGGGAACCTGCGCGGCGGCCAGGGGCGGTTGTACGGACCCGGAGACCCCCGGCCCACGCTGCCGCCGCAGGTCCGGGTGGCCGTCGAGGCCCTACGGGGAGAGCTGGGGCGAACCCCGTTCCGCGCCCCGGAGGCGGGCCGGCTGGCCGAACTGGGGCTCACGCGCAAGACCCTCGCGGCAGCGGTCGCGGCGGGCGCGCTGCTGCGGGTCGGCGACGGGATCGTGCTGCTGCCGGACGCCGACGTCCGCGCGGCCGCCGTACTGCGCCGGCTGCCGCAGCCGTTCACCCTCAGCGAGGCCCGGCGAGCACTCGACACCACACGCCGGGTGGCCGTACCGCTGCTGGAGTTCCTGGACGCCCGGGGGCACACGGAACGCGTGGACGATCAGCGCCGGCGTTGCCGTGCGGACGCGGAGAGCGGAGGCGGACGGGAATCGAACCCGCCTGCCCGAGATCCTCGGACACCTCGGTTTTGAAGACCGGGAGGGCCACCAGGCACCCACACGCCTCCATCGCCCGCCCAGGCTACCGGAGGGCCAGACCGACGACCCGGAGGACCCGGCATGACCACCACACATGAAGCTCCCGTGCGGCTCACACAGTTCGCTCACGGCGGCGGCTGTGCCTGCAAGATCCCGCCCGGCGAGCTGGAGGACGTACTCAGCGGGCTGACGCGGCCGGCGACCGCGAGCGACGGCACGCTCCTGGTCGGGCTGGCCACCGGGGACGACGCGGCCGTCGTCACCCTCCCCGCCGATGGCGGTGCCTCGACCCGGGCGGTGGTGTCCACGGCGGACTTCTTCACGCCCGTCGTGGACGACCCGTACGACTGGGGACGCATCGCCGCGGCCAACGCGCTCTCCGACGTGTACGCGATGGGCGGCCGTCCGCTCGTCGCCGTCAATCTCCTGGCTTGGCCGCGCGACGTGTTGCCGTTCGACCTCGCCCGCGAGGTGTTGCGCGGCGGGCTCGACATCGCCACCGAGGCCGGCTGCCATGTGGGGGGCGGGCACAGCGTGGACGACCCCGAGCCCAAGTACGGCATGGCCGTCACCGGCCTGGCCGATCCGGCGCGCCTGCTGCGCAACGACGCGGGCCGGCCGGGCATGCCGCTGTCGCTGACCAAGCCCCTCGGCCTGGGCGTGCTGAACAACCGTCACAAGACCACCGGCGAGTGGTTCGAACAGGCGGTGGCCACGATGGTGGCGCTCAACCGCGACGCGTCGGTCGCCGCCCTGGAGGGCGGCGCGACCTGCGCCACCGACGTCACCGGCTTCGGCTTCCTCGGTCACCTGCACAAGCTGGCCCGCACCTCCGGCGTGACCGCCGTGGTCGACACCGCCGCCGTGCCGTACCTCGACGGGGCGCGGGAGGCGGTCCGGGACGGCTACGTCAGCGGCGGTACGCGGCGGAACCTGGAGTGGGTCGCGCCGTTCACGGACTTCGGGCACGCGGACGACGACACCCGGCTGCTCCTGGCCGACGCGCAGACCTCGGGCGGGCTGCTGGTGGCGGGGGAGGTGCCCGGAGCCCCGGTGGTGGGAGAACTCGTCCCGCTCCGGGAACACTCGGTCGTCCTGGCCTGAGGACGAGCAGAGCGCCTGACGAGGACCGGACGAGGACCGGAGCCGGTCAGAGCTCCGTGCCCGTCCGGTCGTCGATCCCGGCCCGAGCCCGGTACTCGCGCACCAGCTGCACGGCGGCCGGGCCCCTGGGCCGGCGCCCCGGCCGGATGTCGACGGCGAACGCCTTCGTCTCCTGGATGTGGGTGTTCGGGTCGAGGGCCATGTGCAGCAACTCGTTGGCGGCGTCCCCGGTGCTGTAGCCGCTCGTACCCCAGTGGTAGGGCAGGCCGACCTGGTGGAGGGGACGCCCGTGCACGGTCAGGGGCGGCACCCGGTCCGTGACCAGCACGCGCGCCTCGATCACGCCCCGGGCGCTGACGATCGTCGCCCACCCGGTGTGCTCCAGGCCGCGCCCGGCGGCCAGTTCGGGGGAGACCTCGCAGAAGAACTCCGGCTGCAGCTCGGCCAGATACGGCTGCCAGCGGGACATGCCTCCCGCGGTGTGGTGTTCGGTGAGCCGATAGGTGGTGGCGACGAACGGGAACACGTCCGAGCCGGGCTCGTCGCCGCTGGGCTGGTAGCGGTTGTCCGGGTGCGGCGGCAGCAGATGCCGTACCGGGTTGCGCTGCCGGCCGTACAGCAGGTTCGGGAACGGCGAGTCCTGCGGCTCGTAGTGCGCGGGCAACGGGCCGTCGGTGAGCCCGGAGGGTACGTACAGCCAGGCCTTGCCGTCGCCCTGCATGATGAACGGGTCGGTGCCCGAGAGGGCCTCGGGCCCGGTCGCGCCGTCCGGCGGCCGGTGGTCGGGGGACTTGTCCTTCTCGAAGTCGGCGACGTCGTGACCGGTCCACTCGCCCCGTTCCGCGTCCCACCACACCAGCGCCTTGCGTTCGCTCCACGGCCTGCCGTCCGGATCGGCCGAGGCGCGGTTGTACAGGATGCGCCGGTTGGCGGGCCAGGCCCAGCCCCACTCGTTCGCCACCCAGTTCTGCTGCTCACCCGGCTTGCGGCGGGCGGCCTGGTTGACGCCGTCGGCGTAGACCCCGCAGTAGATCCAGCAGCCGCAGGCCGTGGAGCCGTCGTCGCTCAGCTCCTCGTACGAGGCCAACGGGTTGCCCTCGGCGTCATGGCCGTTGATCTCGGCGAGGACCGCCTCGGCGTCCGGCTCGGCGATCTCGCCCTTCGTCGGGTAGTCCCAGGTGAGGTCCAGCACGGGCCGGTCCATGGCGTCGGTGGAGGCGGCGAGCTTCTGCCGGATGATCCGCCCGAGGTGGTAGGTGAACCACAGGTCGCTGCGCGCCTCGCCGGGCGGTTCGACGGCCTGGTGGTGCCACTGCAGCAGGCGCTGGGTGTTGGTGAAGGTGCCGTCCTTCTCGGTGTGCGCGGCGGCCGGCAGGAAGAACACCTCGGTGCGGATGTCCTCGGTGCGCAGCTCACCCGTCTCGATCTCCGGGCCGTCCTGCCACCAGGTGGCCGACTCGATGAGGGAGAAGTCCCGTACGACGAGCCAGTCCAGGTTGGCCATGCCCAGGCGCTGCATCTTCCCGTCGGCGGATCCCACCGAGGGGTTCTCGCCCATCAGGAAGTAGCCCTTGCAGGTGCCGTCCAGCTGCGCCATGACCGTCTCGTAGGTGGAGTGGGAGCCGGTCAGGCGCGGCAGGTAGTCGAAGCAGAAGTCGTTGTCGGCGGTCGCGGCCTCACCCCAGTACGCCTTGAGCAGGCTGACCAGATACGACCGCATGTTGCCCCAGTAGCCCTTACGGGCCGCGTCGGCCCGCACGAAGGTGTCCAGGTCCTGCTGATGGTGGGCGTGCGGCATCGGGATGTAGCCGGGCAGCAGGTTGAACAGCGTCGGGATGTCCGTCGACCCCTGGATGGAGGCGTGCCCGCGCAGGGCGAGGATGCCACCGCCGGGCCGGCCGATGTTGCCCAGCAGGCTCTGCAGCACGGCGGCCCCGCGGATGTACTGGACGCCCACGGTGTGCTGCGTCCAGCCGACCGCGTAGGCGAAGGCGGTGGTGCGGTCCCGTCCGGAGTTCTCGGTGACCAGCTCGCACACCTGGCGGAACAGGTGCTGCGGGACGCCGCAGATCGCCTCGACCATCTCGGGGGTGTAGCGGGCGTAGTGCCGCTTGAGGACCTGGAAGACGCAGCGCGGATGGGTGAGCGTCTCGTCGCGTTCGGGTGCGCCCTCGCCCACGTCCGCGCCGCCCGAGCCGTGGGCCTCGCCGCGCGCCGCCTCCGTGACCGCGCTGCTGTCGCCGGTGCGCTTGGCGAACTCCTGGTCCCGCCCGCCCGAGGCCGCCTGGAACTCCGCACCGGCGTACTGCCAGCTGCTGTTGTCGTAGCTGCGGGTCTCGGGGTCGAGGCCGGAGAAGACGCCGTCGAGGTCCTCGGTGTCGCGGAAGTCCTCGCGCAGGAGGGCGGGGCCGTTGGTGTAGGCCACCACGTAGTCACGGAAGTACTTGTCGTTGTCCAGGACGTAGTTGATGATCCCGCCGAGGAAGGCGATGTCCGAGCCCGCGCGCAGCGGCACGTGGACGTCGGCCAGCGCGCTGGTCCGGGTGAAGCGCGGGTCGACGTGGATCACCTTCGCGCCCCGGGCCTTCGCCTCCATCACCCACTGGAACCCGACCGGATGGCACTCGGCCATGTTCGAACCCTGGATGACGATGCAGTCGGAGTTCTGCAGGTCCTGCTGGAAGGTGGTCGCGCCGCCGCGGCCGAACGAGGTTCCCAGACTGGGAACGGTGGAGGAGTGTCAAATGCGCGCCTGGTTCTCGATCTGGACAGCTCCCAGGGCGGTGAACAACTTCTTGATGAGGTAGTTCTCCTCGTTGTCCAGCGTGGCCCCGCCCAGGCTGGCGATGCCGAGCGTGCGCCGGGTGCGGTTCTCGTCGACCTCCCACTGCCAGCCTGCCCGGCGGGCCTCGATGACCCGGTTCGCGATCATGTCCATGGCCGTGTCGAGGTCGAGGCGTTCCCACCCGGTGCCGTGCGGACGCCGGTAAAGGACATGGTGCTCGCGGGCGCTTCCGGTGGTCAGCTGGAGGCTGGCCGAGCCCTTGGGACACAGGCGCCCGCGGGAGATGGGGGAGTCGGGGTCGCCCTCGATCTGCGTGACCCGCCCGTCCTGGACGTACACGTTCTGCCCGCAGCCCACGGCGCAGTACGGGCAGATCGACTTCACCATGCGGTCCGCCGACGCCACCCGGGGCGTGAGCCGCGCGCTGGTGCCGCTCATGGCGGCGGCCCCGCGGCCCAGGGGATCCGTCCCCTTGAGCTGGCGGTAGACCGGCCAGGAGTCGATCCATGTGCGCACGCCCATGTCGTCCGCCCTCCTCTCTCGTCCGCCCTCTGCCGCTTCGTCCTTCGCGCCCTCTGCTGCCGATTTTCCCGCAGGCGGGCGGGCACGGCATCCGCGGCAGGGGGCGGAGTACCCGGGGGCCCCACGCCGAAACGCGGGCCCTCGGGCCGCGGTCAGTGGCCGTCGGACCGTGCCCGCGCCTCCAGCCGCTCCCGCTGGGGTACGACGGTGTACTTCGGGTCCTCCGCAGAGGCCACGCCGGCGTGGAACACACCGGACCGCAGAGCTGCCGAACCGGCCAGCAGAGCCGCACCGGCCACCGTGGCCAGCAGCCGGGCCCGCCCGGTCGCCCGGCCCCGGCCGTCCGCGTACGCCGCCAGCGCCGCACCGCCTGCCGTGAGCACCTCCGCCGAACGCAACTGCCAGTGCTGCTTTCCCTGGTCGTACGGCTCGGCGGCCAGCCCCATGCGCCGCTTCATCAGCCGGAAGGCACCCAGTTCCAGCCCCGCGCCGAGCAACGCCAGCCGGCGCGCGGGCCCGGTCTCCCGGAACGGCGCGCAGACCAGGGCGAGCCCGGCCGCGGCGGTGGCGGCCGAACCCGCGAAGACGAAAGGCATCTCGCGGTGACCCTCGTGCCACGACGGCACCGCCGTGTCGGACAACAGCACAGCGGTGTACGTGGCGACGGCCGGGCCGAGCGCCGCCGCGCCGCCCGTGGCGGCGGCACCGACGATCCGGTAGCGGCCGGCGACATCGGTGGCAGCGGCGGCGAACGTGAGCGGTGCGTAGCCCGCCAGCAGCCACGAACCCAGGTTCATGGGGGAGGTGGGCTTGAAGACGCGGAGCATGTGGAGGAACCGGGCGGGACGCCCCAGGTCGTGCACGAGCGCCGCCAGGGACAGCGAGATCGCTCCGGACGCGCCCAGTTTCGCCGCGCGGGCCAGCCCCGGGCGGCCCGTGGCCTGGCCACCGGCGGCCAGCAGCGAGGACGCCCCGGCGAGTCCGCCGAGGTAGAGGTAGCCCGCGATGTCCAGCGGCTTCCACGTCGGCTTGTTCAGGACCGGTTTGCCGTAGTACGAGGAGAACTTCGCGTCGGGCACCATCGCCTGCTCGCCACGCCTGCGGCGGCGCCGCCGGCGCCCGGCCCGGGCCCCGGTGAGGGCGTCGCGTCCGGGGCGTGCGCCTTCCATCCCGTCCCGGGTGACGTCGGACCCGCTCATCGGCCTCCTGAGGAAACGGCTCATCGCGGCCTCCTGGCGAAACTGACGACGGCCAGTGCGGCGAGCGACGCCGCGGCCGCCCCGGCGTGCCGCCACATGGCGGGCAGATCCCGGGTGGTGACGACGGGGTCGGGTGGCAGCCCGTAGACCTCCGGTTCGTCCAGCAGCAGGAAGAACGCGCCGTCTCCTCCGACGCCGTCCCGCGGGTCCTCGCCGTACAGGCGCGCGTCCGTGACGCCGGCCGCGTGCAGCTGCGTGACCCGGGCCGCCGCCCGCTCCCGCAGTTGGTCCAGAGGGCCGAACTGGATGGAGTCGGTGGGGCACGCTTTCGCGCAGGCCGGTTCCATGCCGACGCCGAGGCGGTCGTAGCACATGGTGCACTTCCAGGCGCGGCCGTCGTCGACGCGCTGGTCGATGACGCCGTACGGGCAGGCCGGAATGCAGTAGCCGCAGCCGTTGCAGATGTCCTCCTGGACGACCACCGTGCCGAACTCGGTGCGGAACAGCGACCCGGTCGGGCACACGTCGAGGCAGGCCGCGTGCGTGCAGTGCTTGCAGACGTCGGAGGACATCAGCCAGCGCAGTTCGGTCCGCCCGTCGGGTGCGACAGAAGAGACGGGGGAGGGGGAGACGCCCAGGTTCCCGGCGGCCGTGAAGACGTCGACGTCCTCGTGGCCGATGCCCGGTTCCTGCCCGCCCAGCGGCTTGCGCTGCTCGATGAAGGCCACGTGCCGCCAGGTGCTGGCGCCGAGCCCCTGGGTGTTGTCGTAGGACATGCCGGTCAGTTCCAGGCCGTCCTCCGGGATGGCGTTCCACTCCTTGCACGCCACCTCGCATGCCTTGCAGCCGATGCACACGGAACTGTCGGTGAAGAAGCCCACGCGCGGTGGAGGATCGGTGTACCCGGCCGCCCTCACCACGTCGGCCTGCGGACCGGACATCCGGCCGCCGTGAGTCGCACCCTCGCCTGTCCCCGCCGTGCGTGCGGTGCTGTCGTCCGTCATGCCCGGGACCTCCTCGTTCACGACTCGTCGGCCTCCTGTGGCTGAACGCGTTCCCGAGGTGGTGCTCACGGAAGCGGCGTCACACCTGCGTCTCGTGTGCCCTCGACGGTGACTCGTCACGCACGCGGTGGCCGCGCGTCCTCGACACCGCCGACCGGGCAGTCCTGTCTCCAGGAGACCTCGGTGCCGCGCTGCCCGCAGCCCGGGCACGCCCGTTCGGCGGCGTCGCGGTCCGCGACGGCAGGGCGGCCGCCGTGCCGCACCTGCGACGGCACCTCTCAGGCGGCGAACGCGTCCACGCCGGTCAGCTCGGCGGACAGCGCCCACAGGCGGGCGGCCTGCTCAGGGTCCGTGGCCCACTCCTTGACCCCCACCCGGGAGCCATCCGCCGGGGCGGGCTCGGCGATGTCGCAGTCCTCCAGGTAGACGCCGCCCATGCCGTTCAGCTGGGGGGAGGTCGCCGCCCACACCTGCGTGGCCGCGCCCTGCTGCGGAGTCTTGAACGCCTCGGGGTGCAGCGGCTTGCCGTCGTCGTCGATCCAGCCCCGCTCGACCATCTCCTGCTTCGTCAGATGCCGCTGAAGCGGGGTGAGGATGCCACCGGGGTGCAGCGAGAAGGCCCGCACGCCCCGCTCCCGGCCGAGCCGGTCGAGATGCACGGCGAACAGCGCGTTCGCCGTCTTCGCCTGGCCGTACGCCTCCCACTTGTCGTAGTCGTGCCGCCAGTGGACGTCGTCCCAGCGGACGGGCGAGCGGTGGTGACCGGCCGAGGAGACCGCGACGACGCGGGCGCCGCCCGGCTCGATCGCAGGCCAGAGGCGGTTGACGAGGGCGAAGTGGCCCAGGTGGTTGGTGGCGAACTGGGCCTCCCAGCCCGGCCCCACCCGGGTCTCGGGGCAGGCCATGACCGCCGCGCTGTCGATGACGACGTCCAGGGTCCGGCTCGAGGCGAGGAACCGCTCGGCGAAGGCGCGCACGCTGTCCAGGTCGGCGAGGTCCAGTTCGTCCACCTCGACACCGTCGATCCCGGCCAGGTTCTCCCGCGCCGCGCCGACCCGGCGGGCCGGGACGACGACCCGGGCGCCGGCCTTCGCCAACGCGCGCGTGGTCTCGACGCCGATGCCCGAGTAGCCGCCGGTCACCAGGGCGAGCCGGCCCGTGAGGTCGATGCCCGCCAGGACGTCGTCCGCGGTGCTCCGGGCGCCGAAACCCGAGCCGAGCTTGTGCTGGGGTGTTGTGCTGTCGCTCATGACCGCACGCTACGAATTCGAGTGCCCTCGAAGTCAAACGCGGCCCGCGGCCCTGGTCCGTACAGGCCTCGAACGAGGCGTCGGTGGCGGCCGTACAGGCCCTGGGAACAACCGCCGACGCCGCGTGGTTGAAGCCATTGTGGTGGTGAAGGGAACAGTGGCCCCGTGCCTCACCCATCGCCCGCGAGGAAGATCGTTCGGCTGAAGCCTCGCGGAGCCTCTCGCCGCGGAGGCGACCGCCCTTCACGACCACGTCTGTGTACAGCCCCGGCCGGTGGCCTCGCCGACCGGGGTTGCTTCGCGTTCAGGGGCGCGTCGATTTCGCAAAGCGAAAGCGGAGACGGTCACGTACCGTGACGGGAGTCCGCCGCGGGCCGGAACGTGGTCCTGTTCCGGGAGCACCGCAAGCCGCTGCTCATCGCCGTCTTCGGCCGCTTCGCCGAGGCCGGCAACTACCACCGGGGTCGGCCACTCCGGCATCTCGATCGGCTACCGGACGGCCTAGGTACTGGATGGTGATCGGCTTCGTGATCCTCACGACGCTGAACTCGACGAGGTCGGTGTCGCCGCCGCCCGGAAACCCACCGACCGGGCTGCGGCCGTCTCGACCGCACGCCGCCGGACCACGGTCCGCAGGCCGCCGCGTCCCCGCCCTACCGGTCGGACTGTGGCCACACGTAGGGCAGATCGTCCGGAACGCCGGGGAACGCGTCCGCGTACGACACCGGGTCCTTGCGCACGAGCGCGGAGCGGTGACTGAGGTGAAAGGCGGCGTCGCCCAGCCAGGGCGGGAGTTCCCCGGCGGCCGCGAGAGCGGACTGGGTCCGCACCTGGGCGCCCGGCCGCTCCGCGCCGAATCCGGCGACGAGCGAGGCGGCACAGCTGTCCTGGTGCCCCTGCTCGCGCCACACCCGGCAGACCTCCAGTCCGTACCGGACCAGCGCCTCCTCGTACCCGTTCCACATGCGCACGGCCGGGTGCCTGCGCCAGCCGTACCCCGGAACGGTCAGGCCCCGCAGCACCTGGAGGGCCTCGACCCGCTGCTTACCCAGGCGGCGACGGTCGAGCAGCAGCGCGGAGCGCCGGAAGTCCGGATCGGGCAGGAACGTCTGCATGAGCGTCGTCCTGAGGTGGGGGAGGGGCGGGGTGCGCCCCCTGGGGCGGCCGCGCTCACTTCGGGCGGCGGGCACTACCCATTTTCACGCAGCGGTGCCTGCGCCGCGTGAGTTCGCCTCGTCGGCGGCGCGCCACACGCCGAAGCTGCGCCGTTCCCCGACCGGGCGCCACAGGCCTCGGCCGGGTCCGTACCCAACCGTCGAAGGCGTCCTGCCGGCGGGCGAGGACATCGTGAAGTGGTCGTCGTCCTCGACGGGACCGGCGGTGACGAGGTCGACATCGTGCGCCTGGCCCTCGGGTGCGATGGTCCGGGAGTAGCGCCGGAACTCCGCCCGTCCGCCCGGCAACGGGCTGGGCACGAAGAGGTTGACTCCGAGCGGCACACCGCTGGAGCGCACCTGATCGACCTCCTCGGCGCGGAAGGGATGAGACCCGTGCGGCGGCGTGCCACCACCGCATCGGAGCCGCCCGGGTCAGTGCCCGGCCGTCTGGCCACCGTCGACGGGCAGGATCGCGCCGGTGACGAAAGGCGCGTTCTCCAGGTAGAGGACCGCATCGGTGATGTCGGCGACCTCGCCCATGCGACCCACGGGGTGCATGGCGGCAAGCGTCTCGTGGTGCTCCTCGGGGTGCATGGGAGTCTTGATCGTGCCCAGGGCCACGGCGTTGGCGCGGATGCCGCGGGAGGCGTACTCGATGGCCAGTGCCTTGGTGGCGGCCTGCAGCCCGCCCTTGGACAGGGACGCGAGCACGGACGGCACTGCGGAGCTGGGGTGCTCGACCAGGCTGGTGGTGATCTGAACGAGGTGGCCGCCACCCTGCTTGAGCATCTGCTCGACCGCGAGCTGGCTGATGCGGAAGAAGCCGTCGACGTTCACGCCCAGGACCGCGTCGTAGTCCTCCTTGGTGAACTCGGTGAACGGCTTGGAGAGGAAGATCCCCGCGTTGTTGACGAGCGTGTCGATACGGCCGAACCGCTCCACGCCGGCCGCGATGACGCGTTCGGCGGTGTCACGGTCGGCGATGTCTCCCTGGACGGTGAGGACGTCGGCGTCCTGCGAAGGGGCGATGCCGCGTGAGGTGGCGACGACGGCGTAGCCCAGCTTGCGGTAGGCGGTGACTAGCCCGGCACCGATGCCCTGCGACGCACCGGTGATGACGGCGACCTTCTGTGCCTGACTGCTCATGATGGCCTCTCGGGAGGGGAGTGGACCGGCCGATAACCGACCGTTCGTCTAACGTAGATGACCGGTCGAGTATTTGTAAAGCGGGGAGGGGCGCGGGCTGTGTGAGATGGAAGACGTGCTTCCGTCTCTCGTCGTGTAGACCGCGATGGGAAGTCATCCGGTCGAACCACGTCCAGGTGGATGCCGTGAGGCACGGCCACCCGTCCCGCCCCGGCTCGCACGGCTGGCGTGCGCGCACAGGTGGCGGCGAGGGACGATGGAGTGGCCGTAGTGGGGGGAGTCGGCCCGTGGTCCGGTCCGGCAGGCCGATCGGAGGCCGAAAGGAGCCTGGGGTATGGGTGCAACCGAACCCCTCCGGGGTCGTCCCGGCGCGTCGGGTGTGGTTGCGGCCGGGACGGGTGGCCTGCTGGACGTGCTGAACGTGGCCGCCGTCCTCCTGGACTCCCACGGCAGGATCGATCTCTGGAGCCCCCAGGCCGAGACCCTCTTCGGCTACAGCGCCGAGGAGGCCCTGGGGCAGTACGCCGGCCAGCTGCTGATCGACGACGCTGACCTGGAGACAGTGCTGGGGCTGTTCGCCCAGGTCATGGACGACGGTGAGAGCTGGGCCGGGGTCTTCCCCATCCGGCACAAGGACGGCAGCAGGCGCCTTGTGGAGTTCCGCAACATGCGGCTGCTGGACGAGCAGCGTGACTACTACGCGCTGGGACTGGCCGCGGACCAGGCGACGCTGGCACAGGTGGAGCGCAACCTCTCCCTGTCCGACCAACTGGTGTCCCAGTCGCCGATCGGACTGGCCATGCTCGACACCGACCTCCGGTACATCTCCGTCAATCCCGCGGAGGAACGGATGAACGGCGTGCCGGCCACGCGGCATGTCGGTCGGCACGTCAGCGAGGTGCTGCCCTTCCTGGACCAGTCCTTCGAAGGGTCCATGCGCGCGGTGCTGGCCACCGGGATTCCGATCCTGGACCAGTACACCGTGGGCCGTACGGCGGCCGACCCGGACAACGAGCACGCCTGGTCGGTCTCGTTCTACCGGTTGGAAGCCCCCAACGGGACGGTGCTGGGGGTGGCCACCTCCAGCGTGGACGTCACCGACCGGCACCGCGCCGTCGAGGAGCAACGCCGCACGGCCCTCACCCTCCAGCGCAGCCTCCTGCCGCACCCCCCTCCGCAGCGCCCCGGTCTCGACGTCGCCTATCGCTACCGTCCCGCGCAGGCCACCGTCGAGATCGGCGGAGACTGGTTCGACGTCATTCCCCTGGCCGGCGACAAGACCGCACTGGTCGTCGGCGACGTCATGGGCAGCGGCGTCACGGCCGCGGCGGCCATGGGACAGCTACGCACCGCCACAAGGACCCTGGCCGACCTCGATCTGCCGCCCGCCCAGGTCCTGCATCACCTCGACCACATCACCGACGATCTCGAAACCCTCGCGACCTGCGTCTATGCCGTCTTCGATCCCGGCACGGCGCAATGCCGCGTCTCCCTCGCCGGGCACCTCCCACCCGCGCTCCTGCACGCGGACGGCGTCTGTGAACTCCTCGACCTGCCCACCGGCGCGCCCCTGGGCGGCTGCGGCATTCGCTTCGACTCCACCTCCTTCGACTTCGAGCCGGGCGATCAGCTCGTCCTCTACACCGACGGCCTCGTCGAGCGGCGTGACCAGCCGATCGACGCCTGCCTGGAGGTGCTCCTCGCCGTCCTGGACGACCCCACCCGCCCGCTGGACACCACCTGCGACCAGCTCCTGCGCATTCTGCGAGCCGGAGGGGACCACGACGACGTGGCCCTGCTCATCGCCCGGGCCGGTTGAGCCGCACCAGCGGCAAGGCCGGAAACCGCACAACTGACCGAGATCAACCGGCGTGCACCAGCCGTGTCCGGCCCCTCGGATGCCGCGACGCGATCCCCTCGACGGCTACACCCCCGGGCTGCCGCTGGGCTTCGACGAACTGGTGCTGGACCTGCTCGCCGCACAACGGCCGCCGTACGCCTACGAGTTCGACGGCTACTGGCTGGACATCGGGCGCCCCGACGACTACGACCGGGCCAACGCGGAGTTCACCAGCCGCAAGTCGCTGCTGCTCAAAGGAGCCTGAGCACTGATGCGCATCCTCGTCCTCGGCGCCACCGGCTACCTGGGCGGTCACGTCGTCGACCGGCTGCGTGTCCTCCCGGGCACGCGGCTGCTCGTCGGCGGCCGCTCACCCGACGCCGACGTCACCGTCGACCTCGCCCGCGGCGGCCCGCGCGACCTGGCCGAGGCGCTGGCGGCGGCCGCGCCCGCCGTCGTCGTCAACTGCGCGGGAGCGACCGGGGGGGACGCGGTGACCCTCGCGGAGGTCAACGCGCGTGGCCCCGCCGCACTGTGCGCCGCACTGCGCGCGGCGGCTCCCGCCGCCCGACTGGTCCATCTCGGCTCGGCCGCCGAGTACGGCCCCGGTACCCCCGGCCTGCGGGTGACGGAGTCCGACCCGACCAGCCCTGCCGCGCCCTACGGTGCGACCAAGCTGGCGGGCACGGTGGCGGTGACCGCGTCGGGCCTGGACGCGGTGGTGCTGAGGGTGGGGAACCCGGTGGGGCCGGGGGCCCCGTCCACCGGGCTCCCCGGCCGGGTCGCCGCGCTGCTCGCCGACGCCGGGCGCGATCCGGACGCGACGCTGCGGCTCGGCGATCTGTCGGCGCACCGCGACTTCGTGGACGTACGCGACGTGGCCAGGGCGGCGGAGCTCGCGGCCACCGCCGTGGGACCGCTTCCGCCCATCCTCGACGTCGGAGGTGGTGAGGCCATCCCGGTGCGCGAACTGGTGCGGCGGCTGGCGACAGCGGCCGGCTTCCGGGGCCGGATCGCCGAAGCGGGCGGGGGCGGGTCCGCGCGGTCCGCGCGGGTGTCGTGGCAGTGCTCCGACATCACCGCCGCCCGCGACGCCCTCGGCTGGCGGCCGTCCCACTCCCTTGACGCGTCACTGACGGCGCTGTGGGCGGCGGTGGGCGCCCGGTCCGCGCGCCCCGAAGGGGTACCGGCGCCGTGAGCCTGCTGATTCCGCTCTATGTCCATCCGGCCGAGGACCCGGCCGCGTGGCACCGCCTCATCACTTGCGCCGCCCGCACCTACGCGGTCGTGCTCAACCCCGCGAACGGGCCCGGCGAGGCCTTGGATCCGGCGTTCCTCGCCGCCGCGGAGGCGCTGCGCGCGGCGGGGGCCCGGCTGCTCGGCTACGTCGACACGGACTACGGGGCGCGCGACCCGGCGCAGGTCGTCGCCGATGCGCGCCGGCACCAGAAGTGGTACGCCGCGGACGGCTGCTTCCTCGACCAGACGACGGCGGGCCCGGACGGGTTGCCGGCCTGCCGCCGGCTGGTGCGCTCCCTTCGCAAGCTGGGCATCTCGACCGTGGTCCTCAACCCGGGGGTCCACCCCGCCCCCGGTTACGTGGCGCTCGCCGACCTGACCGTCACCTTCGAGGGCCACTGGTCCACGTACGTCTCGGCGTTCGGCCGCCCGTCATGGACCGAGCGGCAGCCGCCCGAACGGCTCTGCCACCTGGTCTACGGGGTGCCCGCCCCGCTCGTCCCGCTCGCCGTGCGCACCGCGACCCAGCGGGGCGCGGCGGTGTGCGGGCCGGTGACGGGGGAGCCGCCCAACCCCTGGTCCCGGCTGACCCCCGCACTGACCGAGGCGGACCGATGAGGCGGCCGGCAGCGGCGTTCACGGCCGTGCTGCTGCTCCTGGCCACCCTCGCCGCCTGCTCCGGCGAGCCCGACCGCACGCCACGCGCGCTGTGGCAACCGCGCCCCGGACTCACCTGGCAGTGGCAGCTCGACGGCAAGGTCGACCCGTCCGTCGACGTGCCCGTCTACGACATCGACGGCTTTGAGAACGGCGCCGCCGACGTAGCCGGGCTGCACCGGGACGGCCGCAAGGTGATCTGCTACATCAACGTCGGCGCCTGGGAGGACTACCGCCCCGACCGGAAGGCCTTCCCCCGCTCCGTGCTGGGCGGGCCGAACGGCTGGCACGGCGAACGCTGGCTCGACATCCGCCAGGTAGCGGTCCTGCGGCCCCTCATGGAACGTCGGTTCGACATGTGCCGCGACAAGGGCTTCGACGCGGTGGAACCGGACCTGGTGGAGGGCTACGCCAACGACACCGGATTCCCCCTGACGGCGAACGACCAGCTGCGCTACAACCGCATGATCGCCGAGATCGCCCACGAGCGCGGCCTGGCCGTGGGCCTCAAGAACGACTGGCCCAGATCCCCCAACTCCTCGACCACTTCGACTTCGCGGTCAACGAGGAGTGCGCCCAGTACGACGAGTGCGCACTCCTCGAACCCTTCGTCGCGTCGGGCAAGGCGGTCTTCCACGTGGAGTACGCGGAGCCCACGGGCAGTTTCTGCCCGCAGGCACGGGAGCTGCGGTTGTCGTCGATGCTCAAGAAGCCGGAACTGGGCACCTGGCGCAAACCGTGCTGACCGCGGTCACGAGCTGCCGCGCCGCGACCCTCACCGGCCGCGGCCCGGTGCGGGCTCCGGCTCGCAGGACGGCGCTGCCGCGCGACGGGGGAGCAGCAGCGGAGTCGCCAGCAGGAGCACGCCGGCCAGGCCGATCGCGGTACGCGGGCCGAGCAGGCCGCCCAGTAAGCCCCAGACGGCCGTCAGGAGCGCGGTCGAGGCCTTGGTCGTCACCGCCCAGGCGGACAGCGTGCGGGTGACCCGGTCGGTCGCGGTGCGCTGGAGGCGGTAGGTGGCGTGGACGGGGTTGAAGACCCCGCAACAGAGGATGAGCCCGAGCTCGACGCCCATCACCAGGAGCAGTCCGCCGGTGCCCGGCCCCAGGAAGGCCAGGCCGACGGGCCAGATCGCGCGCAGCGCCCCGGACGCGACCAGGACTTGGTGCTGCCCGAACCGGGTGACGAGCGGCCCGGCCAGCCGGGAACCGAGCAGCCCGCCGATCGAAGGCGCGGCGAAGGCGAGGCCGTACTGCCACGGCGCGAACCCGAGGCGGCCGAGCATCAGAACGGCCAGCAGCGGCGAGGTGGCCATCACCAGCCCGTTGAACAAGGCGGTGTTGAGGAAGAGCGGACGCAGCGTGGCGTCGCCGAGGATGTACCGCCAGCCGTCGAGCAGGTCACCGGCTCTCAGGCGCGCGCTCTCCGGGCGCTCGGGCGGCGGCTCGTGTCCTCCGATCGCGCGGATGCCGAGGGCCGAGACCAGGTAGCTGACGGCGTCGGCCACCACCGTGGCCACCGGACCGAGGAACCCGATCGCCGCGCCGCCCAGCGGCGGCCCGATGATCGTGGTCGTCCAGGCCGTGGACTCGAACCGGGCGTTGGCGACGAGCAGGTCCTCGGCCGGCAGCAACGTCTTCAGGTACGCGCCGGAGGCGGCGCGGAACGTGATGTCGGCCGCCGCGACGACCACCGAGACCAGCAGCAGCTGAAGGAAGGTGAGCACGCCGAGCGCGAACGCGGTGGGGACCGTCAGCAGCGCGGCGCACCGCACCAGGTCCATCGCGATCAGCACGTGCCGCTTGCGGCGGAACTCCACCCACGCACCGAGCGGCACCGCCACGGCGGCGCCCACCGCGGCCCCCACGGAGGAGAGCGCGGCGACCTCGGCCGGTCCGGCGTGCAGCACCTGGATGGCGATCAGCGGGAACGCGCCGAAGGCGAGCCACGTGCCGAGCGCTCCGGCCCCGTACGCGCCCCACAGCCACCCGAACCGCCGCCCCAGCCGGTGCCCGCTCCCCATGACCGACGCTCCTCGCCATCGCACTGCTCACAACCGATCCGCGACCGGAAGCATCCAAGCGAGCGCCATGACCAGGGGTCAAACAACCCCCTGGCCGCGCAGTCACAACCAATGGTTGTGACCATAGGGTGCCGGTATGGACCTCGACACCGTCCGGACGTTCGTCGCCGCCGCCGACGCGGGGCAGTTCCAGGAGGCCGCGACCGAGCTCGCGGTCACCCAGCAGGCCGTCTCCAAGCGCATCGCCACGCTGGAGCGCAACCTCGGAGTGCGCCTGTTCACCCGAACCCCGCGCGGCGCCGAACTGACCATCGACGGGCAGGCGTTCCTGCCCCACGCGCGCGAACTCCTGCGTGTCGCCGAGCGCGCGGTCGCCTCCGTGCGCACCGGCCGCCGTCCGCTGCGCGTCGACATCATCGCCTCGCGCGGCGCGGCGTCGGGCCTGATGCGCGGCTTCCACCGGGCGTACCCCGAGATGGAGCTCGACGTGGTGATGCTGTTGGACATCGAGACGGCCGTCGCCGCCGTCCGGTCCGGTGCGATCGACGCGTCCTTCCGTGCCGTCGCCGCTCCCGGCCGGCCGCTGCCCGAGGACATCGACTCCGTCCGGGTGCTGGACGAGCCGCTCCACATCCTCACCGGCCCCGCGCACGCGCTGGCGGGCGCCCGGTCGGTGACCCTCACCGAGCTCGCCGGGCACCGGATCTGGATGCCCGGCATCGTCCCCGGAACCGAGTGGGCCGCCTACTACGACGACCTCGTCGCCGAGTTCGGACTGACCATCGAGGCGACCGGCCCCAACTTCGGCTCCGACGCGCTCCTCGACACCATCGCCGACACCCCGGCCCTGGCCACCTTCATGGGCGGCCACACCCGCCTCGTCTGGCCCGCCGGCCACGGCCTGCGCCGGATCCCGGTGACCGACCCGACGCCCGTCTACCCGCACTCGCTCCTCTGGCACCGGGACAACCCGCACCCGGCGCTGGCCACCCTCCGCGCCCACCTCGCCGCCACGGCGGCCGGCCACGACGCCGCCGGGACCTGGACGCCGGACTGGACGCCGGACTGGACGCCGGACCGGGTGCCGGCGCGCTGAACGACGCCGCGTCCACGCTCGCCGTGCCCCCATCGACGGGAAGTCGCTCGGGGGAGTGGAATCAGTCCACGGGATGCCCGGGGTCGATGCCGTGGGCGTCGCTGAGCCGGAGCAGCGGTCCGCCGGAGTCCTCCCGTACGCCCCACTCGACCGGGTCGAGGACGAACCCGATGTGATCGCCTCCGCCGACCCGCCCCACCACCTGACCGACGAACCACGCCTCGGCGTCCTCCAGGACGACGGTGCCGACGTGCCCCTGTCGCCATCGGACGTCCCGGAACTTGTCGTCCCCGTCGTCGCCGGTCCGCCCGCCGAAGACCTCGGCCAGCCCCAACTGCTCCCGGGCCAGCAGATGGACGGCCAGGAACTGCGCGGACCGCGCCACCCGGAAGGTGCGGTTGGCCTCGGACAGCCACACCACGAAGCGCACCGGGCGCAGAGAGCACTGCGAGGCGAACCCGACGAGGCATCCGGCGCGTTCGCCGCCCGCCACGGCGGTCACCACGCACATGTCGGGATCGAGCCGGTCGGTGAAAGCGTCCATGTCCGGCATGTTCAGGCCCCTCCTGTCTCCCCGGCCCGTTCCGCTCGACGGCCATCGGTCGATCACTCGGGAAGTACGCCCTCTGTGTGCCCCGAACTCGCCCGACGTCACTGGATCCCCCGCGTCGCAACTGCGCCATGGCACAACCGCGACGCCACCCGACCCTTGAGCACGGCCGGGGGCGGCCGGACGATCAGGGTCTTCCACTCTTCACAAGAGTCCGAGGAGTCCCCTTGCGCATGGTTCCCATCCCCAGACCCGGGCTGCTCGCGCTCGGCGCGGTCACAGCCCTGGTACTCGGGGCCGTACCGGCCGCCACCGCCGTACCCGGGCACCCGGCCGGTGCCGTGCCGCCCGCCGGTACCGCACAACGGTCACCCGGCAACGGCAGCACACACACCGTCACGCTGATCACAGGTGACAAGGTCACCATCGGCACCGCCGCCGACGGCACCGTCATCCGGTCCTTCGAAGGCGCCGACGGAACCACCAGCGGCTACCACCGGGCCGTCCTCGACGGCGCGACGTACGTCTACCCCGACTCCGTCCTGCCCTACGTCAGCGCCGGAAAGCTCGACAAGCGGCTGTTCAACGTGACGCAGCTGATAGCCGACGGCTACGACGACGCGCACGCCGAACGGCTGCCGCTCATCGTGCGCTACACCGACGCCGCGGCCAGGTCCCGGACCCGGCCGACGGTGGCGGGCGCGACGGTCGTCCGCCGGCTGAACGGCATGCAGGGCGCCGCCCTCGCCCAGAACCGCGAGAAGGCCACGGCGTTCTGGGCCGCGCTCACCGGCGACAAGGGCTCCGCGACGGACCGTGGCGCGAAGCCCGCCTTCACGAACGGCATCGCCAAGGTGTGGCTCGACGGCAGGGTGCAGGCCGACCTGTCGGAGTCGACCGCGCAGATCGGCGCGCCGCAGGTCTGGGAGAAGGGCAACACCGGCAAGGACGTGAAGGTCGCGGTCCTCGACACCGGCGTGGACCCCGAACACCCCGACCTCGCCGAACAGATCGACGCCGGCGCCAACTTCGTCCCCTACGAGACGGACGTCACCGACTACCACGGTCACGGCACGCACGTCGCCTCGACGATCGCCGGCACCGGCAGCGCCTCCGAAGGCAAGGAGCGGGGCGTCGCCCCCGGCGCCCGCCTGGGCATCGGCAAGGTTCTCGACAACGAGGGCCGGGGCCAGGAGTCCTGGATCATCGCGGGCATGGAATGGGCCGCCCGGGACCAGCAGGCCAAGATCGTCAACATGAGCCTGGGCGGCGGCGGAGACCACACCGACCCGATGAGCGAGGCCGTCGACCGGCTCAGCCGCGAGACGGGCGCCCTGTTCGTCGTCGCCGCGGGCAACGGCGGCCCGAAGTCCGTCACCAGTCCCGGCGCCGCGGACTCCGCGCTGACCGTGGGCGCCGTCGACTCCGCGGACCGGCTCGCCGAGTTCTCCAGCCAGGGGCCGCGTGACGGCGACGCCGGCCTGAAGCCCGAGATCACCGCGCCCGGCGTCGACATCCTGGCGGCGCGCACCCACTACCAGCGGGGCGGCACGGGCCACTACACCACGATGAGCGGCACGTCGATGGCGACACCGCACGTCGCCGGTGCCGCCGCGCTGCTGGCCGCCGCGCACCCGGACTGGACCGGCGCGCGCCTGAAGGAGGCACTGGTCAGCAGCGCCGAAGCCACCCCGGCGTACACGCCGTACCAGGCGGGTGCCGGCCGGCTCGACGCCGCGGCGGCGGTGCGTGCCTCGGTCTTCGCGACCGTCAGCGCCTACTCCGGCTTCCACACCTGGCCCGCGAAGCCGGGAGAGACCGACGTCCAGAAGGTGACGTACACCAACGTCGGCGACACCCCGGTCGCCCTGGACCTCGCGATCGACGCCGCCACCGCCCCGGCGGGGCTGTTCGCCCTCTCCGAGGGCCGGATCACGGTGCCCGCCCACGGCACCACCTCGGTCTCCCTCACCGCGGACCTGGCACGGCTGCCGGCCGACCAGCCCCTCAGCGGCATGATCACCGCCACGGACGGTGCCGGTGAGGTCCGGGCCCGCACCCTGATCGGTGGTGCCAGGGAGGGACGGCGACAGAATCTGACCCTGGTCGCCAAGGACCGTTCGGGCAAGCCGCTGACCGGCCGGGTCTACCTCCTCTCCGAGGGCCGCTTCGAGGTCCTGGATCTCGACGCGTCCGGCACCGGCACCGCCCGGCTGCCCGAGGGCAGCTACAACGGATGGCTGGTCGCCGACGTACAGGGAGCGGAGGGACCCCACTCGCTGGGCATGGCGCTGCTCGCCTTCAACGACGTGCTGCTCGACCAGGACCGCACGGTCACCCTGGACGGCCGCAAGGCCCGCCAGATCCTCGCGCGCGTCCCGAAGCAGACCACTGCCGTCGCACCCCGGCTGGACGTCCAACGGTCCTTCAGCGACAGCCTGTTCGCGACCTCCATGCTGCCCAACCCGTCCTACGACAGCATCTGGGCGCTGCCGACCGGCAGGAAGGTCACCGACGGCGCCTTCGACTTCGGTGCCCGCTTCCGCCTGGAGCAGCCGGCGCTGACCGTGGGCACCGGGACGCGGACCTACGACGACCCACTGGTCAAGCGCGCGGCCCAGCCGCTCCCGGCCGGCACCAGGACACTGAAGGCGGTCTTCGCCGACGAGGGGACGGCCGGGGCACTGGCCCGGCACGACGTGCGCGGCAAGGCCGTCGTGGTGCGGCGCGGCGACACCGTTGAGATCCGGGAGCAGGCGGAGGCCGCCGCCGCGGCGGGCGCGCGGCTCCTCGTGGTCGTCAACGACGGCATCGGCCGGCTGCAGCCCTGGGACGAGCACCCCCACGGCCCGGCGAGCCCGGCCCCGCTGACGGTGGCGACACTCGACGCCGACCAGGGCGCCGACCTGATCGAGCGGCTGCGGCGCGGCCCGGTCGCGCTGAAGGTGACGTCGCATCCCACCACCGACTACCTCTACGACGTGGTGCACCACTGGACCGGCGCGGTCCCGGCGGACCCGACCTGGCCCGTGCGGCCGCACGAACTGGCCCGGGTGGACGTCTCCTTCCGCAACCCCCGGCCCGCCAAGGCCAACGAGTTCCGCTACGACCTCTGGGAGGGCTGGACGGCCGGAAACCAGCTCATGACGCCCGCCCAGGGGGAGCGGACCGACTGGGTCACCGCCGGCGCCGACTGGGTGGAGGCGGCCATCGTCGTCGGGGAGACCGGACAGGAGTCGATCGACATCCTGCGCTACGCGCCCCGGAAGAGCAGTGAGGTCAACTGGTTCGGGCCCATCCAGCGGCCCCGGATGAGCGCGCGCGGCTCCCAGCCGGTGCGCTACCTCGACACGATGTACATCCCCGCGCCGGGCTGGGGCGACTCCGGCGCCGGCCACGTCGGAGACGCCTACGGCAACTACGACGCGGTCAACCGGGTGTCGCTGCACCAGGGTGACCGCGAGCTCGACTGGGGCAACGCCGAGCGCCTCACGACTCCCGAACTCGCCCCGGAGCGCCTGCCCTACCGGCTGGTGGTCGACAACGACCGCGGCGCCTGGGAACACCCGTACTCGACGCACACGTCGACCGAGTGGAACTTCACCTCCGCGGTCAGCGGCACCGAGTCGGTCGAAGCCCTGCCGCTGATCCAGCTCGACTAAGACGTGGACACCGACAAAGCGGGACGGGCGGACCGACGCGCCGAGCTGACGGTGACGGCCTCCCATCTGCCGGGCCCGACGGCCACCATCGGGAAGCTCTCCGTCGAGGTCTCCTACGACGACGGGACGACCTGGCACCGGTCCGACCTGGACCGTCACGGTGACGGATGGCGCACGAGCCTCAAGGCCCCCAGGACCGCGGCCTTCGCCAGCCTCCGGGTCACCGCCCGGGACAGCGCCGACAACACCGTCTCACAGACGATCACCCGGGCCTTCGGCCTGCGCTGACGTCACCGAGCAACACCCACACGGGCGGGACCGCAGCCGGCGGCCCCGCCCGTCGGCGTCGCGGCCGGCAGCGCGCCTCGCGGCCGCCCGCGGTCGGCCGACGGACGAACCGGAGCGCAATTTAGTTGGCGGCGCCGGAAGCGCCGCGCCGTGGTCTCACCACCGTCACCGCCGCCGGGACCCGCGCAGCCGTCGACCTCGACGTGGTCGCGTCGGCGGCGCGTGACGCGAGGATCCGCTGTGTCGTCGGGCCGCAGACCGACGTCCAGCGGTGGATTTCCCGCCCCGCGGACACTCCTGCCACGCTGTCCGCGAGACGATCCGCCGGCCACGCTCCGAGAGGTCCGCCATGCACCAGCCTCCCTCGACCTCACCCCGTCCACCGGAGAAGTTGGGGGCAGTTGACCGGGCCTTCCGCGCGGCCGCCGCCGGTCCGCTGCCCATGGGCATCATGCTGGATTTCGACGGCCCAGCCCCCACGCTGTCCAGCGTGCGAGCCCGGGTCGCCGAGCGCGTCGCGGACATCGCCTCCCTGCACTACCGGGTCGACAGCGACGAGAAGGGGCTGAGGGCGGTCGGCGAGCTCGCGGTGGAGGAGCACGTGCACCAGCTCGACCTGCCGCGAGAGGAGCACGACAGCCCGAACGGCGCGGCCCGGGTGGCCGACCGCATGATGATCAGCACTCCGCTGACGTCGAGCCGACCGCCGTGGGACCTGTGGCTGATCCCCAGGGCGCAGGGCCACTCGCTGTGCTTCCGCTCCGACCACGCGCTCAGGGACGGCGCCGCCGCCGTCTGCATCACCCGTGCTCTGCTGGACGATCGACCTGGCTGGCAGCCACGGATGCATCCCGCGGTGACCCCTGGTCTGCGCGGCTTCACCTCGGTGACAGGACAAGCCCTCCGTGCCCTGCGCTCCCCGGAGGTACCCCCGGCCTTCGCGGCCGACCCCGCCGAGACACAGAGCATGTTCCACGCCGACGTCGCCCTCGACCACCTCCACGCGGCGCGCCGCGTCCACGGCGGCACCGTCAACGACGTCTATCTGGCTGCCCTTTCGCAGGCCGTCCGGCGCTGGCACGAGGAACGCACCGGCCGGACACACCCCCCGATGCCGATCTCGATGCCCCTGTCGGTGCGAGCGCCGGGTCAGGAACTGGCCGTCGGCAACGCGCTGGTGACCGCACGGGTGACCTTGCCCTGCGCACACGCCGATTCTCGCCAGGCACTCGAGCACGTCATCTCCCAGACCGAACACCTCCGGCGCAGCCACCATCGCCACGCCGCCCGCCTCGTGCTCGGCACCCTGCCTTCGGCAGTCGGGATGCGGGCGGCCCTGCGCCTGGCCGACGCCGAGGCGGTTCCTGCCCTGGCGTCCACCATGGAGGTCGGGCCCGAGCTCACCCACCAGGGCCAACGGGCCACGCACGCCGCCATGTTCATCGCCCTGGCCGGCGGGCTGCGCTGCTACACCGCCCTCACGACGTACCAGGACAACGCACGGCTCACGGTCGTGCACGATGACGGCCTCACGGGCATCGGCCGCCTCGGCGACCACTGGCTCACCGCGGTGGGCGAACTCGTCGCTGCGCCCCGCAGGAACTGATCGGCGAGCAGAGTCCCGCCGCCGCGACGTGTGCTGCTCCGGTTCGCCGACCGGGCTCTCACGGCCCACGACGCGCTGCGCGGACGGGTCGCCTTTGCCGCTGGTCAGGGGCGGTACACCGTTCCAGGCACCGGCCGGGCGGGATGGAGGAGTTCGGGCACCGTGACGAAGGTGTAGCCGCGCTTCTTCAGTTCGGCGATGATGCCCGGCACGGCGGGCACGGTGCCGTCGTAGATGTCGTGCAGAAGGATGATGCCGTCCCGGCCGGCCTGATCCAGGGTGCGCTTCTCGATCAGGGCCGAGTCCGTGGTCGCGTAGTCCTTCGCGGTCGTACTCCACAGGACCTGGGAGAGGCCGAGCTCCTCGCAGACGGCTGTGACCTCCTCGTCGGTGCGGCCCTGGGGAGGCCGCATCAGGGTGGGCCTCTGGCCGGTGATCTCGGCTATCGCGTCCTGGGTGCGGCCCAGTTCGTCGCGTATCGCGTCCTTGCCGAGCCCGTCGAGGCGCTGGTGGGTCCAGGTGTGGTTGCCCACCTCGTGGCCCTCGGCGGCGAGACGGCGGACGGTCTCCGGGTACTTGAGCACGTGGTTCTTGCCCAGCAGGAAGAAAGTCGCGCGGACCTTCTCCTTCTTGAGGATGTCGAGGAGCTCTGGCGTGTCCTTGCCGGGGCCGGCGTCGAAGGTCAGGGCGATGCACTTGGCCTTCTCGCAGTCGACGGGTGCGTCGGCGCCGCCTGCTTCGTCCGCGGTGCGTCCGGCGGTTCCGGGTCCTCCGTCCCCGCCGGTGACGGCCCCAGCGTTCTCCAGTGCCTCCGCGCGGGCCTCGGAGGGCGAGGTGGCGTGGGTCTGGCAGCCCGTGAGGGCGAGCGCGGCGAGCGGAAGCGCGGCGAGTGCCCGGGCGATCCCGGGCCGCACCCGGCCCGGCCCGGGCGGGGTGGTTGTGGTGCTGGGCGGCGCTGCGGACATCACGGAGGTCCTCCGGGCGTGGTGGCTGGGTGTCAGCGGTGAGCGGGAGCGTCAGCTACGGCGAGCGCCGTCGTCACCGGTCGGACCGGTGCGCGGCCTCCGCCTCCGCTGTACGTGCCGCCATCGCGGGTCGGCGCCCGACGGGGTCGGGAGCTGGGGGAGCGGCGGGTGACGGAGGCCAGGACGGCTGTTGTGGCGAGGGCGACCCTGCGATCCGCCCTGCGCACGAGGCCTCTGCTAGGGGTGGTCCGTCGCCACCGTCGTTCTGCGGTGGGCGCGGACGAGCGCGATCACCGTCTCCGCCGTGCGGGCAAGGTGGCTGCGGCCGTCGGGCAACTGTGCCGACGGGCTGATGTAGCTGAGCGGCCCGACGTGAGTGGCCGGGTCGAGCCGGTACTCGGTGATCTTTCCGGCGCGGGCGGCCCGGTTCCAGCCGCTGGCCCGGAACAGCGGCCAGCGCTGGGGGAAGATCCAGGTGCCGAGCCGCTCGATCCGGTCGCCGGCACTGGTCAGCCGATAGAGGTGCTCGGCATGGGTGAGGTCGTTGGCGCCGTTGTGGAACCCACCGAGCATGATCAGCAGGAGCGGGGAGCGCAGCTGCGCGTGCAGTTGGGCGACAGCACCGGTGGCGACCTGCGCGCCGCCGCTGTAGCTGAGCAGCACCACGGGGATCCCGCTGCCGAACTCGTAACCGGCGAGGCGGAGTTGGGTGGCGATCTGGGAGCCGACGGCCCGGTTGTACAGCGGGCGGTACCGGCGGTCGGCGGCGACGAAGATCTGGATGACGTTGTGCAGGAAAAGCAGCAGTCCGACGCGGCGCTGCAGCCACGCCCACACCGGCCGGTCGGCGAGCGGGTCGGCCAACGGCGAGTACGGCTGCACCTGGCCCAGTACCCGCAGTTCCGGCGCCCCGTTGAGCAGGGCCTTGACCAGCTGGCCGCCGTCCCGGCTGTCCCGGACGCGCCGCTTGCCGATGCCGTCGAGGTAGACCAGGTAGGCATCCGGGGGAGCGTCCGGCTCCGCGCCCCGGGCGTAGGGCACGCCCCGGGGCAGCGCGGTGACGGGGGCACGCCAGCCGGCGCCGTAGGCCATCACCTCGTAGCGGGCCAGCAGGGCTTCGGCGAGGAGGGCAGGCCCGATCGCGAAGACCCAGAGCAGGAAACTGTTCATGCGAGCGACTCCCGCGATCCGGCGGTGCTGAGGTTCACGACCAGACGTCGAACGGCCTCCACGGCGAGACCGAGCCCGACCCCGGCGACGGCCACGCAACCCACGGCGGTCCACCACCCCAGCCCGGTCGCCGTGGCGAGGGGCTCGGCCAGACCGGCCCCGACCCCGACGAAGAGCAACAGGTGGAGCACGGGCCCGAGCCAGGGGAACGCGAGCACGGCGGAGAGCACCAGCGGAGCGGCCACGCCCGGCGTCCACACCAGCCCGTCACCGGGCGGTGGGGAGGACACCACCAGTTCGGCCAGGTTCCACGCGGTCAGCGGCCACAGCGCGAACACCGCACACTCGACGAGGCCACCGGCGAGCAGCAACGAGGCCACCAGAGTCCGTGGCATGCCGGGCCGGCGCACCACCAGGGGCAGGATGCGACCGGCGGCCTCCGACACCCCGGCGAACAGCAGCAGGACGACGACGGCAGGTGACATGGCTCAGCCTCGCCGCGACTGTGCGCCGGACGCCGGCCGACCGGACGACCCGGTCGCGCGCACGTACTGTTCGACCTCGTCGGCGGCGCGCCGGTATCCGCCCGCCGCGTGCAGGACGTCCTGAAGGGTGGACGCGGCCTCGCGGAACCGGCTGTCGCCGAGCAGCCGCCGGGCGAGGGCACGTACGGAGCCCTTGGTGACGTCCTGGGAGCGGATCGACAGGCCGGCGCCGAGCTCCACGACGCGGCGGGCCACGATCGGCTGGTCGGCGCCCAGCGGCACGACCAGCATCGGAACCCCCGCGTAGATGGCCTCGTTGACGCTGTTCATCCCGCCATGGGTGACGAACAGCGAGGCACGGGCGAGCACTTCCGTCTGCGGGACGAAGCGGCGGGCGAGCACGTTGGCCGGCAAGGGGCCCAGCGCGTCGGGATCGGTCTGCCCGGTCGACACGACGACGGTGCCGCCCAGGGGCGCGAGCGCGGTGGCGAAGCTGCGCAGCAGGCGCGGGTCGGCGTTGAACACGGTGCCCAGGGAGGCGTACAGGACGGGGTCGTGCAGCCGGTCGACCGAGAACGACGGAACCGCCGTGCGGGCGCCGATGCTCGGACCGACGAACCGGTAGCTCTCGTCGAACCTGTCGGCGGCGGGCTGGAAATCCCGTGCCGTGTACACGAGATTGAGCGGCTGCCGGATGTTTCCCATGTCGAACCAGGGCAGCCCTCTCGTGTCGAAGTCGTGGCGCAGTCGAAGTCGTGACCGCAGATGGTTGCGGAGGCTGCCGGGGCGAGCCGCCGCCGCGACCAGCAGGCCCCACGAGCCGCGGGTGGGGCTCGGCACCTGCCTGTTGTACGCGAACGTGGTGAACGACGACACCGCCGGGACCCCGAGTGCGCGAGCGGCGACGGCGCCCCACGGACAGGTGCTGTCGTGCACGATCAGGTCGGGCCGTATCCGTCGCAGGTCGTCGATCACCGTGGGCACCATGCGGACGGCCGCGCCCGTCAGTGCCTCGATCAGGGTGAGCGGGGTCGGCGGATCGGGGAGCGGTTGCTGGGCGCCGGGGTAGAGACACACCGTCGCGCCGGCAGCCGCGACCTCCTCACGGAAGGAGGGGGAGGTGTGGTACGTGACGGAGTGGCCACGTCGTACGAGCTCGGCCACGAGCGGCAACGTCGGGTTGACGTGTCCGTGCATGGCGATGCTGAGGAAGGCGATGGTACTCAAAGAGCGCTCCGCGAGAGGGAATGGGTCGATGCCTCGCCCCGGTCGGCCGACGCCGCCGGAGGTTCCTCGGTCCGGTACAGGCCGGGCCCACTGATGCGCAGCCCGTCGAGGAACTGACCCGCCGTGCGGTGCGCGGTGCTGATCAGCCGCTGTGACTGGCCGAAGTCCCACGGTGCGGGCCAGGCCTCGATGCCGGTCGGCAGTACGACGGTCGGGATGTGCCGGGACACGGCGTCGAGGTCACGCTCGATCTGATGTTGTATCAGCAGGAGTCCGGCCCTGGCGGCGACGGCGCCGGCCCGTCGGTTCGGGACGGGCAGGTGCGGCGCCGAGCTCCCCGGCCCGGTCGTCAGCACCACCACGCTGGCCGCCCCGGCCCGCAGGGCCGCAAGGACCGGGACATAGGCGATCACGCCGCCGTCGACGAGGATGCGGCCCTCGCGCTCCACCGGGGGCAGCATCCCGGGGATCGCCGCGCTGGCCAGCAGCGCGGACTGGAGGTCCCCGCGGTCGAGCGACACCGACGCGCCGGTGGCGAGGTCCATGGCCACCGCGGTGAACGGGACCGCCAGCTCCTCGATCCGGGACGGCAGCCCGGACCTGGCGATGAGCCGGCGCAGACCGCGGTCGGTGAAGAGGCTGGCACGCGAGGGCAGGAAACCGAGCGGATACACCTCACGGCGTCGCAGCTGGGTCCACACACCGTCGAGCCACGGTGCGGCCCCGGTGGGGTGGGCCGCCGCTATGGCTCCGGTGAGGGCGCCCACGGACGTCCCAATGATCATGTCCGGGGTGAATCCGCGTTCCTCCAAGGCGTACCCGACACCGGCATGCGCCGCTCCGAGCACGCCGCCCGCGCCCACCACCACGGCCACGGGCCGGGGAAGGGCGGCCAGGCCGGCCGGCAGGGGGCCTTCGGGCCCCGGGCTGGAGGGCAGGGGACGCGTCACCTGGCCGCCGTTCGGGGTTCGGCGCTTCTCGTGGCCACGTCCCCTTGTCGGATCCCCGGCACTGAAACCCCAGCGCGCCCATGTGACCGGTACCCGGCCACAGGCATTCCTCATGATCAACCTCTCTCGCCACGGCACGGATCGGGACCGATTCTCAGCCGGGCGGCACCCCGATCTGGGAAGCGAGGTGCCCGACGCGCCTGGTGAGGCCGTCGCCGAGGCGCGTGACGACGCCGCGCACTCCGCGCGGGCGAGGCGCGGGCCGCTTCGCAGGAGCCGTGGTGCTGCTTCGTGGCCGGGGAGGCCTCGAGGTGGCGCAGGTCGCTGCCGGCCCCTGCGGCAAGCGCGGTGGGGGTGCGGCGTCCACCGTGTCGACGAACGTGACCGTCTCGTCGAGCGGCGCCCGGCCCGTACGGGGCTCGGCCGCCCTGAGGTCCGCGAAGCCGATCGACATGCCGCAGAAGAGGAGGAGCTCGTCCGGCGGCGCCAGGACCTCGGCCACGGTCGCGTGGTACTTCGCCCACGCCATCTGCGGGCAGCTGTGCAGTCCCTCGGCGCGCAGCAGCAGCATGACGGTCTGCAAATACATGCCGACGTCGGACCACTGGGCCGGGCCCATGTCGCGATCGACGTAGCAGAACAGGGCGGCGGGTGCGCCGAAACAGTTCCAGTTCGCGGCAGCGGCCCGCTGGCGGGCCTCCAGGTCCTCGCGCGCGATGCCGAGTGCGCCGTAGCGCTGCTCGCCGAAGGCGGACCGGCGCTCGCGGTACGGGGACTTCAGTGCGGGCGGGTACTGCTGGTACTCCGGCTCGTCCCAGGGGTCACACGCGGTCAGCCGCCTGCCGGTGCGCTTCTTGAGCTCGGTCAGCGCCCCGCCGGTGAGTACGTACGTGTGCCACGGCTGGAGGTTCGACGCGGAGGGTGCCCATGCCGCGCCGGAGAGAACGCGCTCCAGCACCTCCGTGGGGACATGCCGGTCGGTGAATGCCCGCACCGCCCGTCGGCTGGTGACCGCCTCATAGACGTCGAACATCGTCCACCTCCCATGTGCTCGCCCCCCACGTTGGTTGCATTCACGATAGTATCACTCGATACAATCGCGCCCGTAACTATGATCGAGCACCAATCCCCAGCCCTTGGTCCCCCGCCTCGGGCGCCGCTTATCGGAGGAAACCCATGGCCACGCTGCTGCACATCGACTCGTCCTTGTTTCCCGGCGGGCTGTCCGCGTCCCGCGCGGTCACGGAGGTCTTCCGCAAGGTCTGGGAGGAGCAGCACCCCGACGGCCTGGTGATCTACCGCGATCTCGCCGTCGACCCGGTCCCGCACATCGGCATCGACGCCCACACCGCCGCCTTCGCCACCCCGGCGGAGCGCACCCCGGAGCAGTCCGCGGCGTTCGCCCCGCGCGAGACCCTCATCGAGGAGCTGGAGCGGGCGGACGCCATCCTTATCGGCGCCCCGATGTACAACTTCACGATCCCGTCGACCCTCAAGGCGTGGCTGGACAACGTGATCCTGCCCGGCCGCACCGTCGGCGAGGCGCCTTCCGCCGAGGGCACCCCCGTCACCGTCGTCGCCAGCCGCGGCGGCTCCTACGCGCCGGGCACCCCTCGCGAGGACTTCGAATACGTGCGGAACTACCTGGAGGCAGTGCTCAAGGGCAGCCTCGGCCTGGAGCCCGACTTCATCGTCCCGGAACTCACCATGGCCCCGCGCAACCCGGCCATGGCCGAACTGGTTCCCCTCTACGAGGCCTCCCGCGAGCGCGCCTTCGAGGACGCGACGGCCAAGGCCAAGGCGCTCGCGGAACGGCTCGCCGGCTGACGCCATGGAACAACCTCCGTGTGACGACTCGGTCCAGGTCGTCACACGGTGCGGATGTGGGCCCGTCTCGCAGGCCTGTCAGGGCGAAGGGGTCGGGGTGAACTCGACGCGGGCGAGGCCGGCGTCCTCGCCGTGGACCGTCGTGCGCGCCTGTGCTCAGGACGCTTCGTCCGAGGGATAGGCGAAGCGGGTCAGCAGATCCGCCAGCTGCTCGGGCTCGCCGGGGCCCAGTTCGGCGACCAGGCGCTCGGCCAGTGGCCCTGCCGCCACATGGGCCGCGTCGAAGAGTTCGACGCCCTGAGGCGTGATCTCCACCGCCCGTGCCCGGCGGTCCCCCGGAACGGCCTTGCGCTCGGCGAGGCCCCTGCGCTCCAGGTCGTCCACGACCCGCATGACCCCCGCCTTGTCCGACCCCGTGGCGGCGGCCAAGTCCCGCTGCACGGTCGGTCCGTGCTCCATCAGCACGATCAGTACGGCGAAATGCCGCAGCTCGATACCGAGCGGCCGAAGTGCCTCCGTCATCACCGCGGCCGCGCGCCAGTGCGCCCGGCGCAGCAGCAGGCCGAGCGCGAAGGGCGAAGCGTCCCCCGGGCGGTCGGTCGCACGCGAGGTGGTGGATTCTTCAGGGGCGTCGGGGGCCATGAGTGCACCTTACCAGCCACGTTTCATTCGATACGGTATCGCCTGAACCCGAACCTGGACGTGGGCGCCGGCCCTCGGGTGAAGCCGGGCTCCGGCCCGAGGGCCGGAAGTGGGGCACTTTCCGGGTCCGTCTCCCCGACAGGGGGTCGGGGTGACGGGGAGACGGACGGTGTGCTCAGCCGAACTGGCCGGGCTGGTAGCTGCCGGCGGGCTGCTGGTTGATGACGTTGATGCGGTTG
>NZ_JBFBJT010000014.1:0-79680 GCF_040686175.1 Streptomyces sp. NPDC086077
TATATCTACACGGCTTATAAAACCTTCTTACCAACCACGTGTCTTTTCCGAGCGGCGGGGGCCCGCGCGCCCCCCGCCCCCCCCGCCGCCGAGGGCCGCACCCATCGCGGCGCCCTCGGCGACGAAACGCCCGCGGAGATCCCTCAACCGGCCGTCGGCGTCGCGCTGTAGGCCGCTCATCGCGGCCTCGGTGCGTGCGACGCCCTGCTCGGCCCCGGACGCGTCGAGGTCGATATAGCCCACCAGTTCGCCGATGGTGAGGGCCATGGGTCACCCCCTCATCGGCGCCCCGCGGGCGCGCGCTATGTAGTTGTCGTGGTGCTGCTCACCTGCCGGTGAGTCGTGCGATCTCGTCGGGGTCCGTCACGACGCGCGGCGTCGACTGCCACGCGCGGGCGAACCGGGACTCGGCGGGCAGGCCGCCCAGGCACACCAGGAACTCGCGCACGCTCATGCGCGCGAGGTCGGCGGGCGCGAGCTTGTACTCGCGCCGTAGGTCGGCCTCGACGGCGCCCCAGTGGCGGACTACCGCCGACCAGAGTTGGACCGCTTCCCCTTGTTCTTCGGGCGGTTCTTCGGCCTCGCCGTCGTGGCCGGCCGCCTCGCTTTTCCCGCCTTGATGGCCTCGCGGCGGTCGTACTCGGCGGCGGCCTGCTCCATGGACATGGCGCCGGGCTCGGCGACGTTGGCGGTCGCCCACATCAGGACGATGCCGAGCTGTCGGTCGTCCATGCCGTTGTCCGCCCAGTGGTCGACGGCGTCGGGGCCGAACAGGGCGGCGAGCAGGCGGCTTACGTCCTCGGGGCTGGCGCTGTTCATGACGCGGTGGAGCTGGAGCACGTACAGCGCGGGCAGGGACGGGGGCAGGGTGTAGGTACGGCCGAACAGGCGCAGCGGGACGCCACGGCGCGGCTTGGCCTGCTCGGCGAAGAACTGGTCAAAGTCGGCGACCTCGGCGAGCGGGTCGTCGAGGTCCTGGTCGTCGTCGAGGTCCTGGTCGTGCTGCTCGATCACGGGTTACGCCTCCGGGGTCGTCGTGACGGCTTCGGTCGTCGGGGCGCCGCAGCGGGTGAAGGAACACGCCCACGACGTCTTGGCGTTGTGCTCGCCGCCCTGCTCGCCCGGGGTGACGGTGCAGTCCCACACCGTCCACTGGGTCTGTGTCTTGTGCCGGTAGCGCATCCGGCCGCGCGACTCGCTGCCGAGTTGCCACGCCCACGTGTTGTCGACGTAGTCCTGTCCGGGGTCGCGGACGCCGGCGGTCTGTGCGTACTGGCCGGACACTTCGAGGGTGGCGCCCCTCTGCATCACGTCCTGTTCGTACAGACCTTCCGAGTCGTTGGTCGTGGTGTCGGCCGTCTCCTCGTTTTCCGAGGGGTTGTACGTCCAACTGTTGATGTTGGACAGACGGAGCCATGCCGGGGTGGTGGGGGTCGTGTCCTCGACCTCGAAAATCCACCCGCGGGCGTCAATGGGCCGGCCCATGCCGGGGCCTCCTATTCGCTGCGGTGGGTGCTGGGGGACGACACGTCGAGGTCGAAATTCACGACGTGCTCGTGACGGCCGGATGAGTCGGCGCCCATCGGGCCGGGGGTGCCGCGGGCGGCGGCGAGGATGAGCCACGTACCGTCGGGCAACTCGACGGCGGCGAGGCCGTGCAAGGCGCGGTAGATCGCCCACGCGCGGTCGCGCGAGGTACGCGGGTCCGGGCCCCCGCGTACGCGCACCTGTAGCCGTACGGTGTCGTAGGCGTTGCGCGCGTCGGGGGCGCCGGCGTCGTACAGCGACAGGCATACGGCGCCGTCGGGCGTCGACGGCATGCGCTCGACGAACAGGTCGCCGCCCTTGCCCGTGGGGTCGTAGGCGACCAGGCCGAGGCCGTCGAGGTGCCGGGCTATGCCGTCGGTCGGGTCGAGGTCAGCCACGGAGCGACCTCCGCACCTGCGCCGCGATGATCTCGGCGACGGTCGCGGCCTCTTCCGTCAGGGGCTTTTCGAGGTACTTCGCCGAGCGTCCGGCGTCGTGCTGGTAGCCCAGTTCCTCGTGTTGCCGGACGGCGTACGGGGTGTCGTAGGACACGGCGGCAGTCAGGGACGACTCGTCGACCGTTGCGACGCCGGACCGTTCGAGGGTGGCCTCTTCAATGGGGACGATCCGCCGGGACTCGGTGAGCACGTGCTCGGCGGCGAGCCGTAGGCCGCGGACGGCCCCCGACCGTGTGCCGCGGAGTGCTGCGCCCCCGTTCCAACGGAGTCGGGTCCGCTGCGTCACTCGCACATCACCTCCGTACAGTCCGGGGTCGGCAGTCCCGGCGCGGTGTGCTGGGCGACGCTGAGGGCCTTGGTGATCCGGCCCGACGGGAGGGTGATACGGGACTCGGCCGGGCAGTCGAGGCCGGGCTCGGTGATGATCTGCGCGGTCGAGGTGACCTCGACGCCCTCGCGGTTGCGGGTGAGCTTGGTCGCCTCGGCGACCAGGGCCCGCACCTCGACGGGCGGGCGGTAGGTCGCGCCGTACGCACTGTCGCCGTCGTACGGCTCGACGGTGACGCGGTGGCGCAGTAGCCACCCGGGGACTCTCACCAGATCACCCCCGGGAACAGGCCGGCCAACATCAGGGCGCGGTGCGCGCGGGGGGCGAGGTCGAGGCCGCCGGGTGCCTGCGGAGCGTCGCGGCGGTCGCCGAGCGACACGGGGCCGATAGAGACGCTGCCCCATCGGCCGGACGCCCCGGTGCCGTCATCTCCGTTGGCGAGCTGGTACTCGACCTGTGCGCACGTCGCGTCGGCGAGGGCCTGCACGACGTGCGGTTCGGTCGGCATACCGGCGTCGTTCGTGGCGTAGTACGCGCACAACAGGGCGGCGTCGACGTCGCCGGACGCACGGGCGAGCAGGCGCTCGGCGTCGGCCGGGGCCGGTTGTCCGGTCCACGCGGCCAACTGCTCGGGGGTCGCGTAGACACGCACGGGCCTACTCCTTCGGCGGCTCGGTCTTCGCCGCGGGCTTCCGCTTGGGCGCGGTGCCCTCGACGCGGTAGCCGTGCCGCGTCGCGTAGGCGATCACGGCCGGGTCGTCCGTCTCGGCCTTGCCGTCGACGAACTGGAGGCCGGCCACGCCGCGACCGTTGAACTTCTCCACAGGGGTGTGAATCGTTGCCATGAGGTGTCACCGGACCTTGACGTTGCGGAAGACGGACGCGGACTTGGTGGCCTTCAGGGCGACGGCCACGGGGCCGAGTTCGACCTCGCCCGTCTTGACGGCGCCCGAAGAGTTGAAATCCGGGAGCCACTGGCGCACGACGGTGCCGCCCATGCACGCGACGCCGTGGAAACCGTCGAGGCCGACCCGGTACGCGTAGAGGTCGGTAAGGCCGGTCACGCCGGTCTGCGCTCCGACGTCACGGGTCTCGACCGGGATGATCGGCGAGTTCGACCCCGCCTTGTCGCCCGGGTCGGCGAACACAATGTCGCCGTACTGCTCGCGGACGATCGGGCGGCCACCCGGGCCGAGCAGGCCGTCGACCGGGTTACGGGTGTACATGCCGGCGCGGCGCGCGGCGGCGCGGACGCGGGCGAGCGCGGCCTTGTTGCCGAGGATGATCGTCGGCGTGCCGTCGAGCAGGCTCAGCCACTCGTCGAGCACGTCGAGGGCCTTGTGTTCGGCGCGCGGCGTGCCGTCGAAGTCGGACCAGTCGGTGACCTCGGTAGCGCGGAACTCGGTCGCGGTGCCGGTCAGGGCCTTGTCGAGGCCGTCGAACCCGTTCGCGTCGACGGCGGTGTCGCCGTTGACGACCATGTCCTGAAACGTGGTGCGGGTTGCCTTGATCTTCTGCGACATGTTGAGCGACACGGCCCCGGACGCGGCCGGGCCGAGGTTGGCGACGACGCGGTCGACGCGGAAGCTACCGCCCATGACGGCGAGGTCGACCGTGTAGCGCTCGGTCGTGACCTCGGCGGCGGTGTACTCGGAGTTGATCGCACGGGTCGACGCGGTCGGCTGGGTGATCAGGCGGCGGTACCCATAGGTGAGGGTGTCGCCGCCGTCGGCGGGGTTCACGACGTCGGCGAAGGTGAGGCTGTCGAGGATCGCGGATTCCTTGCGGAACTCGTCGATCACGGCGACGTCGAGGTCGTCCTGAGTGTTGTTCTTCGCCTCGGCGAGAGTGACGGGCATGGGGTGCTCCTAGGTTCAGGCGCCCAGACGGGCGGCGATGGCGTCGTGCAGCGATCCGGGCTTGCGCTCGGGCGCGGTGGCGGTGCCGAAGTCGGCGCCCCCGCGGGCGGGGCCGACGGGGGCGGCGAGGTGGGGCTGTGCCTGTACGGCGGCCTTGATCGCCTCCGTGACGGCGTTCTGGTCGGCGAGGTCGACCGCGGCGAGCGCGGTCATGGCGGACTGGCTGTCGAGCAGGGCCGCAGCGTTGGCGCCGGCGGTCGGCGCGATGCGCAGTACGGCGGCCTGCACGGCGGCGGTCTTGGCCTGCTGCTGCGCCTGGGTGAGCTGCTGCTGTGCCCACTTGGGGAGCTTGGACAGGTCGCCCTCGGCGGCCTGCTCGCTCGCGGCCGGGGCCTGCTGCTGCGGCTGCTGGGGGGCCTGCTGCTGGGCGTCCTTGATGAGCTTCTGGGCCCACTCGGGGAGCGCGGCGACGTCGCCCTCGGCGGCGGCCTGCTGGCCGGCCGGGGTCGTGTTCGGCGGGGCCTGGTTGCCGGTGCCGGCGGCGCCCTGGTCGCCGCCCTGCTCGCCGTCCTGGGCGCCCGTGCCGCCGTCTCCGGAACCGTTGCCGTTACCGGCCCCGGTACCGCCGTCGCCGCCCTGTCCGCCGTCCGCGTAGACGATCGGCGACCAGGGCGACAGGGCGTAGGGGTGGGCCCACCCGGCGGCGTAGTCGGCGCTGCGGCGGCGGGCGAGGTGACGCGTGTTCATGCGGTGCACTCCTGTGCGGTCGGGCCCGCCGGGCGGGCGCGTGCGGGCATGCAAAAGGGGGGCCCGCCGTGGTGGCGGACCCCCCTTCGGGGTCGTGTGCTGGGGTGGTGGTGCTACTCGACGGCCTGGTCGTCGACGTCGGCCGGGGCGGGGCGGGTCTCGGTGTGTCCCTTGATCCACGCGGTCCGCAGTAGGGACGACGCGGGGTACGGGCACGCGGTCACGGGTTCGTCGTTGCGGCCGGCGCGGCGGCCCGCGACGACGGCCCGGATGATGTCGCCTCGCGCTCCCATGCCCTCACCTCTTGTTCTGCTCGGTCTGCTCGTTCTTGCGGGCGTTGGCGGCCCATCGCTGGGCCTTGCCGGTCACCTGCTGCACGAACTCGGCTTGCGTCAGTCGGGGGTTGTCCCGCCACCAGTCTTTCAACTCGTCGGACGCGTACGCGTACGCGATACGGGCGGGCCCCCGGAATAGCTGCATGGGGTCCATGCCCTTGGCGATGCCGCGCTTGTTGAACAGGTAGCCGAGTTCGTGCTCGGCCTTCAACGACTGCCGCTCGACATACTCGTCGTACATCTCGCGGGCCTCGCGGCGGGTGATGGTGTGCCGCTCGTCCTCGGGCGCCTCGCCGTCGCCGTACTTCGCTGCGGCAATGGCGAGCACTTCGGCCCACCACTCCTCGTCGCGCTCGTCGTCGGCGGCCTCGGCGGTGTTGTCGTCGGCGAGGGCGCCCCACGTGACGGGGTCGGGCGCGTTGCCCATGGCGTCGGCGAGGGCGTCGCGGTCGGCGAGCAGGTCGGCCACGGGGTCGCCTGTGTCGGCCGGCGCGGGGAGCGGCGGCGCGTTGGCGAGGTCGTCGCGGCGGTCGAACTCGTCGGCGATCCGCAGTAGCTCGCCCTCGTTGGCGTACTGCATCACCCACGCGAGGGCGTCGTCGTCGAGGGCGGACAGGTCGTCGAGCAGGCGGCCGGCGGGGAACATCGCGGCGAGCATGTCGCGGCGGTGCGCCTCGGCGGCGAGCTGGTCGACGTCGTCGGTCCCGTGCTCGATGGCGTACCGGACGCGGGCGGCGAGGTCGTCGTCGGACAGGCCGACCAGATCCGGGCGCACGCCCGGGAGTCGGGCGGCGCGGTCGCGGCGGTCCATCTCGGCGGCGATCCGCAGCGCGTCGGCGTCGTCGACGTGGCCGACCAGGCGGCCGAGTTCGGCGTCGCTGAACGGCGTCAGGTCGGCGGCGAGGGTGCCGCCCGGGGCGGCGCGGTCGAGCAGGGCGGCGAGGTCGCGGCGGTCGGCCTCGGCCTCGATCCTGCGGCGGGCGCGGTCGTCGAGCAGGTTCGAGCGCATGGCGGCGGCGAGGTCGTCGTCGCTCATGGCGCGCACGCTGGCGTCGTCGCCCGACCACACGCGGGCGGCCTCGACCTGCTCGGGCGTGGCCTCGCGGCGCGGCTCGGGGAGGTTCCCGGCGCCTACCTGCTCGCGGGTGCGGTTACGGCGTAGGTCGGGGTGCGCGGCGAGGTGGTCGCGCATCGCGGTTTGCCACTGGCGCACCTTGGCGCGGGCGGCGCGCTTCCCCTCGGGGGTGACGCTCGCGGCCTCCCGACGCTTCCACTTGCGTATGGTCCGCTCGATCTCGCGCTGACGCTGTCCGGCCTCGTACCCCTCGGGGTCGCTCGTGGCCTGCTCGACGCGGGTCAAGCCGGGCGAGTACATGCTCACGCTGTGCCGGCAATTCGGGTGCTGGAATCCGGCGGCCCTCGCTTCGTCGAGCGATCCGGCGACACGGACGGGCACCATGCGGCCGTCCTCGGTGGCGTGCTCGGCCTCGACCGTGCGCGCGCCCGCGGGCCCGCTGATCGTCAACACGCGCCCTTCCCACGGCCGGCACAGGGGGCACTCGCGCGGGGCGTCGCTGACGACGACCAGCTCGACCCCGGCGTCGGCGAGGGTGCGCATGTGCGCCTCGGTCGCGGCCCGCGCGGTCGCCGTCCTCACGGCCATCTCGGCGTAAGAGCTGAGCTGCCAACGGCGGCCGGCGCGGTCGACGAACGCCCGTATGCCACGGTCGGCAAACGCCCGCATGGCGTCCTGTGTGGCCTGTCGGCGGGTGCCGATACCGAGCAGGGGCGTAGCGGCGACGGCGGCGACGACGGCGCGGAATCCGTCGACGACGGCCCGCAGGATCGACCGATGGGTCGCGGTGACGACGTCGACGGCCTCTTGCGCGAGGCGGTCGACGGCCTGGGCGTTCGGGGTGCGCTCGTCGACCAGGGCGCGCGCGTCGTCGGACAGGGCGCCCAGTTCGGCGACCGCGGCGCGGTGACCGACGTTGTACGCCTCGGCGACCGCGTCGAACACTTCGAGTTGCGTCGCCTTGCCCAGTTCGTCGACGACGCCCTGTGCGGCCCGCCGCAACGTCTGTACGGCGGCGAGCTTGGCCTCGACCCACCCGGGCGCGTCGAGGCCGGCGGCGAGCTGGCGCGCGATGATGCCCAACAGGCGCTCCTCGGCGCCCGCGTACAGATCGCGCGTCCGCTCGGCCAACGGCTCGACCATGCCCGGGTGAATCGGCACGCCGGATCACCCCCGATCGTCACGCGGCGAACGGGTACGTATCCCCCGGGTCCGGCGCCGCGGTGCCGGTCTCCCGGAGGATCGCGGCGGCCTCGGCGGCGACGGCCTGGTCGTCCCAATCCGGGTGAAGGATCTTCACCCGCGTTGCCGTGCTGACGGCCTGGGCGCGGTTCAGGAGTTCGAGGGTCTGCGCGGTGTCCATCGGCGACTCGGCGACGCCGTCGGGGAACTCGACGCGGGGGCGCTCCGCAACGATGCCGCTCCGGAAGTGCACGGCGTCGAGGGCGAGCAGGGCGAACAGGGCGTCGCTCATACCCTGCTTCCAGTGGCCGGCCTTCTTGCGCCGGGTGATCGCCGATTTGTCGTCGTCGCTGTCGACCTCGGTCGCCGTCCGGGCGGCGCCTCCGCCCTGGTCGAGGCCGAACGCGCGGGCGGCGTATCCGGCGGACTGGGCGGCCTGCCTCATCAGGGCCTCGGCGGTGCGCTGGTGCTCGTCGACCCTGATCGCGAACTGAGACAGGGTTATCCCGCCGTTCTCGGTCGGCGGCATGTTGAGCTGTGCGTATACCTCGGCGTCCTCGTCGAACGACGCGCCCTTGCCGGGCCCGTTGCTGCGTAGGTACCCGTCGGGGACGATCAGACGCGCGCGGGCGAGGCGAATGTCGCGCATCCATGACGTCCACACCTCGTCGAGGCCGTCGAGCTGGTCATAGATCGGCGCGGCGTAGTCGCTGCGCCCGATCGGCGACCCCCGGTGCAACCTGTTGGGGGTCATGTTCGGGATGTACGCGGCGGTGAGCTGGGCGATACCGGTCGGCGTCGACTCGCCGTCGCGCTCGATGCTGCCGACCAGGCCGACCGTGTCGGGGTGCTCGGTGAGCGGCACGCGGCGCCCGATGTTGTCGCCGCTGCCCTGGTACAGGGCGTGCACGATGCGGCCGGGCTCGTGCCGCTCGACGTGTCGCCACACCTGCTGTGTGGTGCTGCCGGGGAGTTCCCGCCAGAAGTTGACGGCGGCGAGCATCCCCCAACGGAACTCGGGCACGGCGTTGTCGGGCTGTACGGCGGTGAGTAGCGGCCGGTCGACCAATGCGCGGTCCCACGTCGTCCGGAGGTAGATCCCGGACAGGGCGGCGCACTGCTCGGCGGCAGACAAGAGCATCTGCTGAACGTGTCCGTCGGCGAGCAACTGGTCGAGGCGGGCCTGTGTCCGGGCGTCCTCGACGACGACGGCCGGCATGTCCGCGAACAGCATGTCGGCGGACGTCTGCGCGATGTCGCCGGCGAACGGGACGTGCAAGCGGGTGTCGCGGCCGGGGCGGTGCGCGGTGCTGCGCCTACTCCACAGGCGGCGGCGCGGTGTCTTCGGCTCGCGTCCGTAGATCCGGGCGAGCCTCTGCCGGTCACCGGAGTACCACGCGTCGTCGACGGCTATGCGGTCGTAGTACGCGGCCCACTCCGGGGGTGGCCACGCTGCGCCGTTCTCGGGCAGTGCCATACGGGCTCACCTCCTGGTCGTGGTGGTGGTCGGGCGGGCGGTGAGCAGGTGGCGCCATTCGTGCGAGGTCGAGTGGACGGCGTACCGGATCGCGTCGCATGAGTGGTCGTCGACCTTCAAGGGGGCGTCCTCGCCCCTCTCGGTGGCCTTGGGGTCCCACGAATAGCCGGGCAACTCGGAGAGCAGGCCGTCGCACGACCGGTGCACGAACAGGCGGTCGGCGGCGAGCAGGCTCGCCACGGACCGGATGCCGTCGGCGACGGTGTTGTCGGCGCGGGCGACGCCCGGGTGTCCGTCCTGCCAAAGCTGGGTTGAGAACGACTTCGCCGACGGGTCAACGAACGTCCACTCGGGGGCGACGTCGAGGTCGTCGAGCCACGCCCGGACGGCGGCGCTGTACTGGGCGTCGGTCATGGCGCGGTGGGTGGCGCGGGCGTCGTAACGCCACTCGGCGCACGCGTACAGCCTGTCGTCGACGCCGAGGCCGAGCAGGACGGCCGAGAAAGCGTTCGTCGTGCCGTAGTCCACCCCAAGCCAATGCATGCGCATCGGGGGCAACTCGTCGACGACGTGCCGGTCCTCGTCCCACTCGCTGTAAATGGCGCCCTCGGCGACCACCCACGCGCCCTCGATCATGCGTTTACGCCACAGGCCGGTGTACTCGGCGGCGAGCGACGCGACGTACTCGGCGGACAGGGACGGGTTATCGGCGAGGCGGAAGTGCCACGCCCGCATGTCCAGCTCGCCGAGGCGGTCGAGGTACTGGACTTTGAGCCAGTGCCTTGGACTGTCGGGGTTGGTCGTGGCGTACAGGCGCGCGCCCGGGGTGCTCAACCGGGCGAGTAGCTGGGTCCAAAACGCCTCGGGCAACAGGGTTGCTTCGTCGACGTAGGCGAGCTGCGCGGTAAGGCCACGTAGGCGGCCCTCGGCGCGCGCGTCGGCGGCGCCGATCAGGTGGACCGTACGGCCGAGGATCGTCGCCGTGGTGGCGCCCCTGGTGTGCACGACGTGCCGGGCCAACGGGCCGAACAGGGCGGCGTCTTGCAGGGGTTCGAGGACGTTTCTTTCGATCGTTTGCAGGCTGCGCCCGACCACGATGATCAGGCCGGACGGCCCGGCGGTGGCGACGGCGATCACGAACGCGAGCAGGCTCGCAATGGTCTTGCCGGACCGGACCGACCCGTGCCAAAGGTTGATACGGGCGGTCGCCTGTCCGATCGACAGGAGTTGCTTACGGGACAGGGGCAGACGGTCGAGGTCGAGCAACGCGGCTCACCCCCCGGCGTCGCCCCCGTCGTCGTGGGCCTGGTCGTCGTTGGCGGCCTGCGTCAGGGCCTCGCCGAGTGCGCCGAGCATGGAGCGCACCTGTCCGGCGTCCTCGCCGCCCTCGGCCGGGGCGAGGCGTAGCGAGGTGCCGACGGCGGTCTGTACCGACGCGATGATCGCTCGTTGGTCGCCGAACCGGGGTTGCGGTAGGGGGGTCTCGTGCCACTCGCCCTCGCGGCCGGCGAACTCGCCGTGCACGGTGGGCGCCCAGAGCTGCGCCCGTAGCCGTTCGGCGTCGCCCTGTAGGTCGAGGGCGAGGGCGGCGCGGCGCGCGGCGAGGTCGGCGGTACGGACACGGGTTGCGGCCTCGACCTGCTCGGCACGGTCGAACGACAGGGGCGGGTCGAACGCGGCGGCGATCTTCGACACGGTCGAGGGCGACCGGTTGATCTGCCGGGCGATCTGGTTGCGGGACTTGCCCGCGGCGTGCAGCTCGCGCACCTTGCGGCGGTCGGCGTCCGTGATGGGGCGTGCCATCGGCGGTCACCTCCTGGCGCTGCTCCTCGGCGCGTGCCGGGCATGAGAAACGCCCCGCGGCGGGGTCGCCTGCGGGGCGTTGGTCGGTGGGGTGTTTCCGGGCACGCCGGAGACGGCCCCCACATTAGGTCACGATCGGATAACGGCGCAAGCGGGCCCGCGTCGCGCGCGCACGGGCGGGCCCGCGTCCGGTCGACGGCGTCCGACGGCCGGGGTGCCGCGTGCTACGGGCGGTGGACGGGCACGCCCTCGACGGGCCCACGGCGGCGCAGGGTGAAGCGGCGGCGCGGCGCGGGTGCCGACGGGGGCGCGGCGGGCGCGGCCGGGCGTGCGACAGGGGGCGTCGGCGGCTGCTGACGGGCGTCATACGCGCTGGTAGGGGCCGGTGCGGGCGTCGGACGGGGCGGCCTCATGGCGGGGTCCTGCTGGAGCTGGTAGGCGAGCAGAACGGGCGCGGTGCCGACGGGCACGACGCCCTCGGCCCACGCGGTCCGGTGAATGTCGGCGGCCTGTCGGACGGCCTGTCGGATGGCGTCGGACATGTTGACGCCCGTACGCATGACGACGGCGAGGTCGGCGGCGAGCTGGTCGTCGACGCGGATCGACGGCCGGGTGCCGGCCTTCGGCGGGGTGGGCTGCTGGGTACGCTTCTCGGTAGCCATCGTGTGGGGTCGCTCCTGTTCGGTGGTAGGGCCCGCCCAACGGTTTGTGAGGAACCGGGCGGGCCCGCTGCGTGTGCGGGTCTACTGGGGGTCGCGCTCGGCCGTGTGGACGGCGTCGGCGTCGGCGCCGGCCTGGTCGCCCTCCCACAGGAAGACGCGGGCGCGCTGGTCGGGGGCGCCGGTCTCGGCGAGCAGGCGCTCGGCGAGCTGGGGCAGATCGGCCGGGGTCGACTCGTCGTCGCCGACCTCGCGCGAGGTCCAGCCGTACCGGCCGTCGTCGGCGTCGAGCGTGTCGATACGCCACGTGTACCGGGTGAGCGGACCTGCGGCGCGGCGCTCCTTCTCCCGCCGGATGAACTGAGCGACGCGGCTCGCGGTGTATCCGGTCTTCCGGGCGATCTCGTCGGGGCTCATGCCCTGCTCGCGGTGCTTGTAGGCGATCCGCGGCATGGCGTCGGCGAGGGCGGCGGCCACGCCTCGGATGATCCGGACGTCGTACAGGTCGAACTCGTCGGCGAGGTCGTCGAGCAGGCGGTCGAGGTCGCCCGCTTTGGCGCGGTGCCGCCTGCTGGCGTTGCGGTGGGCGCGGGCGACGCTGACCAGATTGGAGCGGCTGAGTGCGTCGTCCCATCCGTCGTCGTCCGGGTCGCCCCCGGCCGCGGCGACCTCGGCGCGACGCTCCTCCTCGAACTCCTCGAACAACGCGAACATCTGGGCTGTCATGCGGCCCATCGCGGTATCGGTCGGCACGCCCCGCCGGTTCAGCTCGCCGACGATCCGGTCGACCGTGCCGGCCTTGGCGGCGCGGCCCCGAACAATCCGGGTGATCTCGCCGGACGTCCACCCCTTGGCGGCGGCCATGCCCTCGGCGGCGGCCTGCTGGCCGGCCGGGGTCGTGGGGAACTTGGATGCGTCGGCGCGCTGGTACTCGGCGACCGTGGGCTCGTCGGCCTGGTCGTCGTCGTGGGGCGGCTGCACGTTGCTCATCTCGGGCTCTCCTGCTGGTCGGGTACGGGGCCCGCCCTCGGTCGAGGGCGGGCCGGTCGGGTGGCTAGTCGGTGGCTCGGCTGTCGAACAGGGCGCCCTGTTCCGCGGCCTGGTCGACGACGAACAGGGCGTCGTCGGCCTGGTGCTCGCCGATCCATGCGCCCCGCCACGTGCCCTCGGTGGCCTCGGCCTCGGTGACCAGGGCGGCGGCCGTGCGCCACTCGTCGGTGATCAGGTCGTCGGGGTCGAGGGCGACGAACTCGGGGCAGATCGTCGGCGCGGTGCGGGGCGCGGCCGGGGCGAGGTTCAGGCCGGCGAAGTGGTGGGGGGTGTCGAGGGCGCGGTCGCACGCGTCGCCGTGCAGCGTGCAGCGCACGGGCTCGGCGGCGAGGTGGGCGTCGTACAGGGCGACGGCCTCGGCGACGGTCTCGACGGCGGCCTCGACCTGCTCGGCGTGCTCGACGGCGTCGGCGGCGTGGGCGGTGCGGGTGAACTGCTCGTCGGCCTCGGTCTCGACGGCGTCGAGGCGGGCCTCGGCGCGGGCGTTGATGCGGGCGGCGTAGGCCGTCATCAGGGCGGCCTCGGCCTTGCGGTCGAGGGCGACCACCCATCCGCCGCGGGCCTCGGCCTCGCGGTGAGCGGTGGCGCGGTGCTCCGTGATGCCGGCGGCCTGCTCCAGTGCCTCGAAACGGCGGCCGTGCGGCTCGCGGGCGGCCTTACCGGCGCGGGTGACGCATCGGACGCCCGCGGCGACGTGGCACGTCGGGCACGCGACGGTGACGGCGAGGTCTTCGACGGTGGGGTTCGCCTCGGGGGCGTCGGCGGCGGCGGCCTCGGCGAGGGCCTGCTCGGCGTCGGCCTGGTCCTCGACGCGGGCGAGGGGGGCGCCGATCGCGTACGCGGCGTCGACGGCGGTACGGACCGACGGGCCGGTGTTCGCCTCGACCTCGCGGGGGTCGCCCTCGGCGCGGTGGAACTCGCCGTGCGCGGCGGTGACGGCGACGGGGTGCGACTTCCACAGGAACGCGACGGCGGCCTCGGCCTCGACGACCAGGACGTCGCCGTTCCGAACGGTGTCGCTGCTCATCGCGGCGTCGTACGCCTCGCGGGTCGAGGCGTAGCGGGTGGTGACGACCTGCGGGGCGCGGCCGGCGCGGTCGAGCCACACGCGGGCGGCGCGCTGCTGAGCCTCGGTGGTGTAGGCGCTGCCGAGCAGGTACTCGGCGTTGCGGCTGATGACGTGCAGAACGGCGACGGTCTTCGGGTGGATCACCAGGGTCCGGCCCGCACCTCGGCGAGCGGCGTCGAGGGCGTCGCGGGTGTCGAGGTCGAGCGGCGACTCGGCGGTGAGGTAGTCGGCGAGGGCGCCGGGGATGACAACGCCACCGGAGCGCGGGGCGGCGGGCGCGGTCTGCTCGACCTGCTCGGGCTCGGCCGGGTACGCCTCGGCGAGGGCCTGGTCGAGGGTGAGCCGGCCGGCGTCGGCCGGGCGAACCGTGCCGTACTGCGCCCGCAGGAACGCCCACGCCTTCGGGGTCAGGAAGTAGCCGGACTCTCCGCGGGCGTCGACGCCGAGGGCGACCAGGCCGCGGCGAACGAGGGCGCCGTGCGTGCCTCCGCCTCGGCCGTTGTTCCGCCGGGCGGTGCTGCCCTGGGGGTTGTTGGCGTAGACGTGCAGCGCGTCGAGCATCCGCGAGGACAGGTCGTTGGCCATGCGCAGTGCGGTGTAGACGTTCACAGTGTCGCTCCTGTGTGTCGGTGGGGTGCCGGGTGAGGTCCGGCGTTCCTTCCGGGGTGAGGGCCCGTCAGGAATCCCTACAGTAGCGGCTACAGCAACGATTGCAGCAATGGTTACAGGGGGCGTTACGTAATCGTGACCGAAGCGGGTGCGGCGACGCCCCCGGGTGGCGCTCCCGGGGGCGTGCGGCCTGCTGCGCCCCTATGCGGCCGGGGCGGTACGCCTCGACTCCAGCGCGGTCAACAGGCCGACCAGGGCGGGCCCACGCCACGCCCGGCGCCCCCGCTCGGTGTCGACGGGGGCCGGGCACGACGGCCCGGTCGAGCAGGTCGCGACGGCGGCCCGGGGGTCGCCCCCGCCGTTGTGTACGACGATCCGGCCGGCCTTGCAGAACGGGCACGCGTCGTCGAGCGTGATCGTCCTCGCCTCGCGGCCGAGGGCGCCCTCGACGTGACGGCGCGCGGTGCGGGCGACCTCGGCGATCTGGTCGACCAGGGTCGCCGGCGTACGGGCGAACAGGGCGCGGTCGGTGGGGTCGTCGTCGAGGGCGCGACCCTCCAGCCATACGGCGGCCCAGTGCAGGCCGAACACGCGCGACCCCGTCGAGGCGAGCGTCGCCGGGCCCGCGTCGCGGTAGGTGGGGACGTGCCACAAGCGCGGATCGCTCGGGTCGCTGCCGAGCGTCCATCGGCCGTGCGGGTCGCGCGCGGGGAGCTGCACGCGCTCGGCGACCGCGTCGCACATCTCGAACACGTCCGCCTCGACCGCGAGGGCGGCGTCGAGGGCCCGCAGGTTGGCGGGCGCGGGGTGCTCGCGGATGGTGAGCGGCAACCGTCCGACGGCGGCCTCGGCGAGGGCCTGGTCGTCGCCGTCGCGGTCGTCGGCGGCGAGCTGGTCGAGGAATCCGCGGCGCTCGTACGGCATCCAGTCGGCACGGCGCGGCGGTTCGCCGATCGCGGCGAGCAGGTCGCCCCACTGCTCGCGGACGGCGGCGAGGTCGGCGGCCACCTGGGCGCGGTTGAGGTAGTCGACGGCGTCGGGGCGTATGCCGGGGGCGGGGGTGGTCATGGGTGCTGCTCCTGGTGCTCAGTGTTGACGGCGGCGGGGCGGCGGCCCGTAGGGGCTCTGCCATGCGGGGCGGTCGCGGCGGGCGGGGCGGCCCTGGTCGTCGACGACGCCGGCCTCGCGTAGGTGCTCGGCGAGCTGGGCGAACTGCTCGGCGAGGGCGCGAACGGCGGGGGCGACGGCCTCGGCCCACGCCCTGAGCGCGGCGCGCACCTGCTCGACGGCGGCGCGCACCTGCTCGGGGTCGACGGCCGGGGCCGGCTGCTGCCTGGTCACGTCCGGCTCGCCTGGTCGAGGGCGTCGCGGACGGCGGCGGCGAGGTCGTGCCGCCCGTGCTGGTACGCGAGGTCGTTCGGGAGTCCGAGGCGCGGCCGGGGCTCGTCGGGGAGTGCGGCCCGGACGTCGGCGAGCTGCTGCTCGTACCGGACGCGTAGGGCCTCCACTTCGGCGCGGTGCCGCTTGCGCTCGGCGAACGCCTCGCGCGCGGCCTGGTTGATGCCGTCGTGCATGGCCTCGACGTCGCGGCCGAGGCGGTCGCGCTCGGCCTTGACGGTGGCGAGCTGCTGCTCGACGTCCCGCAGCGTGGCGAGGTCCGCGACCATGGCGGCGCGGTCCGCCTTGCGGTCGCGGCGGGCGGCGAGCCATGCGAGGCGGTACCGGGCGGCCCGGCGCTGCTGCTCGCGTGCCTCGCGGGATGCCTCGACGACGTTCCGGCGCGAGGCGGCGAGGGCGACGTCGTGCTCGCGCTGCTGCTCGGCGAGGCGTGCCGCGGGCGAGTCGGCGGCGGCGAGGAACTGGGCGCGTATCGCGGTGTCGGGGTCGAGGGCGCGGCGGTCGTTGTCGAGGGCCTGCTCGATGCGGTCGGCGTATATCGCTGCTGCGCCCTGGGGCGAGCCGGCGCGCATCCGTTGGGCGAGGACGCGCACGCGGGAGACGGCGGCGAGGGCGGCGCCCTGGGCGTCCTTCCATCGGCGGGCGCGGTCGACGGCCGTGCGGTGCTCGACGGGGTCGGCGTCGACGGCGGCCCATACGGCGTCGGCCGGTACGGCGTCGTGTCGGCCGACCAGGGCGAGGACGCGGTCGACGGCGGCGCGCTGCTCGGCGGCGACGCGCTGGGCTTCCTTGGCGCGCTCCTCGGCCTGGTCGCGGTCGCGCTCGGCCTCGACGATGGCGGCCTCTGCGGCGGCGCGCTGGGCGCGGGCGCGTTCGAGGGCCTGGGTGGTGCCGGCCATGGCGCGGCGGTTCTCGTCGGCGAGGCGTATCTCTTCGCGGGTGTGCTCGGCCAGTAGGCCGCCCTCGGCCGGGGACAGGGCGCCACGCTGCGCACGGGCGAGCAGGATGTCGACGACGGCCCGCCGGTCGGTGCGGTCGCGGTTACGGCCCTCTGGGGGGCGGTGGTAGGGGCGGCGGGTCATGGGCGCGGCTGCTCCTGGTCGTCGTGCTGGGTGTGGTGGGCGCGGCCGGGCTCGCCGGACAGGGCCCACACGATGAGGCGGGCCGAGGCGGCGAGCAGGACGACGGCAACGGCGGCGTTCGCCGCGACGGCGGCGGCCTCGGTCACGGCGTGGCCTGCTCGCGCTCGGCGGCCTCGGCGAGGGCCTGGTCGTCGGCGAGGCCGTCGGCGTACGCGGTGACGATCTTCCGGGCGCCCTCGTAGCCGGTGAGCAGGCCGCGGGACGACCGGGTGAGTCCGAACCGGGTACGGGTGGTGCGGTAGTGCGCTTCGAGCAGGGCGGCGACCTGTCGGGCGTGCGCTTCGAGCAGGACGCGGGCGGCGGCGAGGGCCTGCTCGGGCGTGCGCGTCGCGGTGGTGTCGAGCAGGACGTCGCGGAGCGTGGCGAGGGCGGGGTCGCGCTCCTCGGCGTTGAAGTCGAGGGCGGCGCGCACGTCGGCGACGGTGAGCGCGTCGGCCTGGTGCTCGTCGTCGTCCGGAGCCATGGCGGCGGCCACGTGGGCGAGCAGGGCGTCGAGGCCGGACGGGCGCGGTGTGGTGGGCGCGTCGTGCACGGGGCACGGGCGGCCGGTGGCGACGGCGGTGTCGCAGCGTCCGGCCGGGCCGTCGAGGGCGGCGGCGAGCTGTCGCAGGATGCCGGCGGCGACGGGGCGGGGGAGGTTGCACGACACCTCGGCCGGTCCCTCGTTCGGGACGGCGACGATCAGGCGGTGCGTGTCGAGCGAGGCGACGGCGACGGCGTCGGGGATGCGGGTCATGGTGGGGTCGCTCCTGGTGTCAGTGGTGGGAGGTATACGCGTGCGCGCCCGCGCATGAGCGGGCCCGCGTCCGGTCGCGGCGGGGGCCCTAGAAGGGGGGTTCGTCGCTGTAGCCACGCTGCGGCTGCTGCTGCGCCCACGGGTCGCCCTGGGGCGCTCCGTAGCCCTGCTGGGGGGCCTGCTGGCCGTAGCTCTGGGCGCGCTGCTGCTGGCCGTTGGCCTTGGTGACCTGGGCGGTCGCGTTCTTGAGCGCGGGGCCGACTTCCTCGGCCTTGACCTCGTATGAGGACTTGCGTTCGCCGTCCTTCTCGTACTGGCGCTGTGCGAGGTATCCGACGACGATCACGCGGTCGCCGCGGTGCAGGGACTCGACGACGTGCTCGGCCTGCTGGCGCCACACGGACACGCCGAGAAAGAGCGTGTCGCCGTCCTTCCATTCATTGGTGGTGCGGTCGAACGTGCGGGGGGTCGAGGCGATCCGGAAGTTCGCGACGGCGGCGCCTCCGGGGGTGAATCGCAACTCGGGGTCGGCAACGATGTTCCCGACGACGGTGATCGGGGTCTCTCCAGCCATTACGCGGCGGTCCTCTCGGGGGTGGTGCGGGTGGGGATCGGTGCGACGGTGGCGAGCTGGGGCTCGCGGGTGCGGCGGGCGCGGTCGCGGGCGCACGTGCGGCACTTGCGCATCCCGTTGGGGTGCGACGGGGGGTAGCTCACGTGGACGTTGGCGGGGTCGGTGAGGTCGTGGCCGTTCTTGCACGTGGTGCGGCGGGCGTTGACGGCCGACGGGCCGGTCGAGCGGAGCACGTTGGTTCGGTGGTCGACGGGGTCGAGGTGGTCGTCGGCGACACATCGGCGGACGCTGCACGTGTGGTCGAGTTCGAGGCCGGCGGGTATGGGCCCGCGCTTCTGCTCGTACGACCAGCGGTGGGCGGGGACGACTCGGCCGTCGACCCAGAAACGGCCGTAACCGTCGCGGTCGAGGCTGCCCTCGGGCCACAACAGGCACGGCGTGTCGGGGGTGTTGGGGCCGGCAGGGATGGGCCCGGGGGTCGTCTTGGCGGCGAACCGTTCGGCCGGCGTGCTGCGTGCCATGCGTGACGTACCTCCGGGGGATGTGCGGCGGGTCTACGGGATGTGCTTGCACGGATGGATCAATCCATCCATGGATGGAAGATACAGCACGGGGGCGACCCTTGTTCGATCGGTTTCGCCCCCGGGTGCTGAGGGGTCAGGCTGCGTGCTGGTCGAGCGGGGCGATCGTCCACCCGTGGTCGCGTAGCTCGGCGACGATGCGCTCGACGGCGTCCTCGGCCTGGTCGTGCTCGCGCTGGGCATCCTCGACGGCGGCCCGGACGACGGCGAGGGCGGCGTCGGGAATCATCGCTGCGCCCCGGTGATGTGCCGGGCGCGCTGCCGGTGTTCGGGCCGGACGATCGCCGGGGGCGACATGAGCGTGCGGGCGTCGCGGGTGGCCTCGGCGGCGAGTCGGCGGCGGCGCGCGTCGGCCTCGGCGCGTTCGCGCTCGGCCTGCTCGGCGAGCTGCTGCTCGACCTCGGCGCGGGCCTCCATGCGGGCGAGCCACGTCCGGTGACGGTCGTCGGCGTCGGGCCGGTAGTCGTCGGGGGTCCGCGGGTGGCCGGCGGCGGCGAGCTGCTGCTCGGCGGCGGTCTCGGCGAGCAGGGCGGCGCCGTTCTGCTCGTCGACGGTGCGCCACCTGTCCCACCCGGCGTGTTCCTGGAAGATCACGTATGCGCCCTTGGCGAGCAGGCCGCGGAATGCCTTCCGGGCCCGCTTCTTGTCCGACGTCCGGATCACGACCGGGTCGTCGGGGCGGTGGTCCCACGACGCCTCGACGCGCCACTGAGTGACGTTCTTCGTCCGGTCGCGGGGGACGGCCCGGCGGCGGTGGGTGCGCTGCTGCTTCGGCGTGGGGCTCATGCTGCGGTCTCCTGCTCCTGGCGGCGGGCGTGGTGGGCCTGGGCGTCCTCGACGCGGGACGGGTGGGGGTCGCGGCGGGCGCGGGCCCGCTGCTGCGGGTCCTTGCCGGGGCGGATGTTGCGGGTACGGCACGGCTGGCCGGCGGTCGCCCCGCACCACGTGCACTCGACGTCGAGGGCGTCGGGGAGGTTGGCGGCGGCGAGGCGTTCACGCTGGGCGCGGTGCGGCCGGTACGTGGCGAGCTGCTGGGCGACGGTTCGGGGCACGTACGAACCGAGGGCGGCGAGGCGGCGGGCGGCCTCGGCGTCGCGCTCGGCCCGTATCGGGCTCGGGCGGCCCTCGATGGCGTGCTGAGGCGCCGGGGGGAGCGCACCGACGGCGACGGCCTGTCGGGTGCTGCGGAGTGCGGCGCGGTAGGCGGTGACGTTGTCGGGGTCGACGGCCGGGGCGGGGTCCCAGTGCCGGCCGACGACGTCGGCGCGGTAGGTCTCCCACGGGGCGCCCACGTCCGACGGCTTGATCGGGTATGGCGAGGTAGCGATGTGCCGGGCGGCCACCCGCGAGGCGTCCCACGACCGCTCGGGGCCGTCGGGGTGCTGGGCGGTCGCCGGGACGTGTTCGAGCAGGGTCGCCCACTGCTCCAGCCGTTCGCCGGCGGCGGACTTCGACTGAGGGGCCCGGGTGGGGTCGAGGCGGTCGACGTAGGCGAGCAGGGCGGCAATCTCGCGACGGTTCATGGGGGTCACTGCTCCTCGGCGAGTAGGTCGGCGTACCAGTCGGCGGCCTGGGCGGCGCGGCCGGGGCGGTCGGCGGCGGCGGACGGGAAGGGAACGACGTTCGAGCGGGCGGGCGCGGCCGGGGCGGCGGCCGGGACGGTGCCGGGCTCGGGGGCGGGCGGTAGCGACTGCCACGCCCGCAGGAAGTACCGGGCGTGCGACACGCCTCGGCGGTTACGGGCGGCGGCCTGCACGGCGGCGGTGGCGAGCATGTCGAGGCCGGACCGCTTCACCAGGGCGTCGACCATGAACCACTCGGCCGGGGCGAGGTTCCACGCGACCAGGACGCCCGCGGCGGTGATCTGGTCGACCAGGGGGCGCGCGAACTCGGGGATCACGGCGACCTCGCCGCGGGCGCGCTCCCTCCCTCCTTCACTCAATCCCTCTATGGGTGGGTGATGGGGGCCGGAATCCGGCCCCCAAAGGGGCCGAGATTCGGCCCGGTAAGGGGTCTCCGGGGTCTCCGCGGGGGGACCGGACTCCGGCCCGGTAGAGGGGCCGAGATTCGGCCCGGTAGCCGGTAGGGGGCCGGATTCCGGCCCGGGGGTCTTCTCGGCTATGGGGCCGGATTCCGGCCCGGTAGCGCGGTACGTGCGGGCGTAGTTGACGGCCCCGGGGATCTTGTAGCGGGTCGCGCGGCTGCCCTTGGCGGGCTCGTCCTCGACCAGTTCGCCACTGGCGAGGGCGGCGTCGACGGCGGCCCGCGCGGTCGAGCGGGACACGTTCAGCCGGCGCATCATCTCGGCCGTGCCCATGCGGGCGGTGGCCTCGGGGCCGGTGACGGCGTCGGCGACGGCGAGCAGGACCAGGCGGGCGTTCCCGCGCGACTTCGCGCGGGTCCACACCCAATCCATGGCGTCGAGGGTCACGGGGTGTCGCTCCTGTCGTGCTGGGGCGCCCGGGGCGAGGGTTCGGGGGCACCTCGCCCCGGGGCCGTTCAGGGGGTGGGACGGCGGCGGTGGGTGCGGGCCGGCTGGTGCTCGTCGCACTTCCAGCCGCACGGGTACGGGCGGGCCGGGCGGGCGCCACACTGCGGGTTGCCGTACTCGCACCGCGGCGGGCCGTCCTCGCGGGGCGCGGCGCTCATGCCGCCGTCCCGTAGCGCTCGGCGAGGATCTGCTCGGCGGCCTGCTCGCCGAGAAACTGCGTGTAGGCCGGCGGTATGGCCTCGGTGAGTTCGTGCCGGACGTCGGTCCACGTGATCCGCATAGCGGCCTGCATCTCGGCGACGGTGGCCTTACCGCCCCCGTTTCCGTACGCGGCGACGTACTCGCCGTCGTAGTGCTTGCCGTGGCGCCACCCGCGCACGCGCCCGCGGTGCGGGGTGTGCGGGAGCGCGAGGGGGAACCATCCCTCGGCCTCGAACTTGCGGTGCCGCAGGATCGGCAGACCGAACATCGTGCCGCACAGGACGACGTCGGGGCGCGCGTCCGGGTTCTCGATCAGGAACGGCCGGCCGGCGGCGAGCATCGCCTCGCGGCCGGGACCGATCAGGTTCGGGTACTGGTCGCGTAGGTGCCGGTTCGTGCCCTTGGTGATCGCGGCGCCGTACTGGCACGGCCACGACGCGTGTATGAGGTCGTACTCGTGGCCGTGTGCCCGGATGTACTCGACCGCGTCGCCGCGGATGAACGCGAACGGGTAGTTCGGCTGGTCGTCCCGGTCGACGCCGACGACGTCCCACCCGGCGAGGTACCAACCCATGCCGGCACCCCCCGCGCAGCAACACGCGTCGAGGACGGTAAGGCCGTTCCACGGGCGGGCGGGGAGCGGGAATCCGGTACGGCTCGACGCCTGGGAGTGGTCCAACTGGCCGGGCACGTGGGCGGTGCCCGGCCGGTCGAGGACGGCGGACGTCACTTCTCGCCCCCGGTGGTGATCGCGGCGAACTGTCGGGCGAGGGTGCCGGTACGCCACGCCTCGGCCGTCGCGTCCTTGCCACCCGCGCGCCACGTCAGAGAGTGGGTGCGGGCGCTGGTCGGCTTGATCAGGACGCCGGGCACCTCGACCAGCTCGCCCGTGTCCGGGTCGGGCCACAGGGCGGGGCGGGTGCCCTTCCCGTCGAGGGACAGGTCGAGGGCGGCCATTTCGGCGACCAGCTCGGCGGCCCGCCACTCCTTGACGGTGCGCACGACGCGGGTTTCGGTGAACTCCTGGCGCTGCTCGGGCCACCGACGGGCGACCCATCGGGCGAACGCCTCGGGGTCGGTAACGACGGGGCCGACGGTGCCCTTACGGAGTGAGATCGTGGCGACGGTCTGGCCGGTGGGGAGTTCCGCGGCGACGCGGTCGACGCCGTCGCGCTTGGCGGCGCGGTCGAGGGCCGTTTGCATGCGGGCCCGTACGTTCTTCTTGGCGGCGGCCACCCGGGCGGCGAGCAGGTCGAGGGCGGCCTCTTCGACGGCGAGGTCGCGCAGCGACTCGACGGGCTGCTCGGCGGCGGCCTGGTCGACGTCCTGGTCGTGGGTCTCGGTCGTGGTGCTCATGCTGCGGCGGTCTCCTCGGCGGCGTCGATCAGGTCGTCGCGCATCTCGCGCAACTGGGCGAGGGTGGCGTCGGTCGGCTTGCAGCCGAACCGGGAGGCGAACAGGGCCTCGACCTCGGCGAGGTCGGTGACGCCGGCGCCCCGGGCGGCCTCGAACACCTCGGCGACGGCCATCACGTGTTCCTCTGCCTGCTGCGGCGTCTCCTGCTGCGGGGGCGAGCTGGTGCCCGCGGCCGGGGCCGGCTCGGCCTTCTTCCGGGGCGCGGCCTTCTTCCGGGCCTTGGCGCCCGGCTTGGTGGCGCCGATCTCGGCGAGCTGGGCGAGGTAGGGCGCCGGGGCGCCCTCGGCCTTGGCGGCGTCGTACAGCTTGCGGACGGCGGCGGCGGTCTTGGCGGCCTTGGCCTTGGCGACGTAGTCGACGGACGGCCCGCCCTGCTGCTGCTCCTGCTGCTGCCGGGGCGCCTGCTCCCACGGGCCCGGCTCGGCGCGGTTGCTGCGGCGCGGCTGCTGCTCGGCCTCGGCCGGTCCCTGCTCGGCGGCCGGGGCCTGGTCGACGCCCTCGGGCGCCGGCTCGGGCTTCACCGGCTCGTCCTCGGCGGCGGCGGCCTCGGGGTCCTTCGGCGCGGTGTGCACGGCCGACCACTGCACGACCGGGCGACGCGATCCGTCGTTGTAGAGGCTGAGGCCGAACTGATCGCCGAGGTTGGTCGCGCACCGCTTCAACGCCTGTGACAGGGCCGTTTTCATCGCCATGTCGTGGGCGTCGCCGAGGGCCTTCTGATTCGGGGCGTCGCCGGATGCGGCGTCGTCCCACGACGACAGGGTGCGCCCGTCGGGGGTGCGCACCGTGAGGCGCACCTGTGCGCGGTAGACGACGGTCCAGCGGCCGGGGCTCACCTCGACCTGTGCGACGCATGCGAGTTCGAGGGTTTCGTCGCTCCACCCGCCGAAACCGAACACGCGGTTCAGCCATCGGCGCACGTCCCACGCCTCGACGTGCGACTGTCCGCGGTGGTTCTGCACGCGCGACGGGTTGATCGGGGCGAGCAGGGTCGTTACCTGCTCGGGCGCGAGGTCCCGGGGCCCGGCCGTGCGCGGCTGCTCGACGGGCGCCGTAAGGGCGGTGGGGAGGGTGGTCACGGTCACGGGCGCGCGGTTCCTTCCGGGGTGGTGCTGCGGTGGCGTATGTGGGCGGCGAGGCGGGTGATACGGCCCGCGAGGGTGATCGCCGAGTCGGGGTCGAGCAGGTCGTCGAGGGCGCCGGCGAGCGGCACCTCGTCGACCAGGGCCTCGCGGCTCCCGTCGGCGGTGGCGGCCCGCATGGCGCGGTCGTACTCGGGCACGTCGTGCCCGTAGATCGCGTGGTCGAGGGCGCGCACGTTCTCGCCGTGCTCGGTGAGCAGGGCGCCGAGCGTGTCGGGGTCCTCGACGAACGCGAGGGCGAGGTCGTCGAGCAGGGACTCGGCGCGGGCGGCGATCGGCAGGCGGACGGCGCGGCCGTCGGCGGAGAGCTGGGGGCGGATCACTGGGCGGCCCCCTCGACGGCGTCGAGGCCGAGGGCGGCCGGCGCGGTCGGCTCGTCGACGGCGAGGACGCCGGTTGCGGCGTCATACGTGCGGGCGCGGTCCCAATCGGCCTCGGGGAATGCGCGACTGAGCAGGCCGTAAGCGGCGCTGCGCTGCTCGCGCGTCGTCGGGAGGGTGCCCGACGCGGAGTAGAGGACGACGGCCCGGGTCGCGCGGCCGTGGTGTGTGGTCGGCGTGGTGTGCACGCGAATAGTGCCGGGGGCGATCTGGTCGAGCTGTCGCGCGACGACGCGGACGAAGCGGGTCCGCGCACGGGCGCGCTGGGCGCCCTTGATGGCGAGGACGGCGCGAGGGCGGCGGGTAATCTGGGGGGTGTTCACGATCGGTACCTCTTGGGGTTCGGTCGGGCGAGGGCCGTCCGGGTCGCATCCGGGCGGCCCTCGGCGTTTTCAGGCGGCGGCGCGGTGCTCGACGGCGGGCGCCTGCTGGCGCTGCTGGCGTTCGAGGCGGCGCAAGATGAGTTCGACCTCGGGGGCGAGGCGGCCGGCGGCGCGGTCGCGGTCGCGGCGGTGCCGGGCGGCGTCGAGCACCCGCCGGGCGTTCGCGATGGCCTGTTCGCGGGGGATGATCTCGCCGTTCATGCGGCGGCCCGCTTGACCAGTTGACCAGCGGTTACGCCGTAGTGCTCCTCAACTGCCGCGGCGAGGGCGGCACTTGGGGCGGTGTGTCCGTTCCACAGACGCCATGCGGTATTACGTGCAACCTTCAACCGTCTTGCCGTGTCTGAAGGATTGCGGTCACCTGCTGCTCGTGCGGCGGTGACCAGGGCGGCGCGGTCGTACATACGAGCATCATCCTTCCGTGGATGGTTTGATCTATCCACGGATGGAACGTTAGCACGATGGACGGGCGTTCGGTCGGCATATGCATGCGGAGAGGGATCTTCCAAAGTTTGTTGACAGACGGCATATGCCCGACAACAATCGGTCACCTGTTCGAATGCATCGCCGCACGTCAGGGGGGTGAACCGTGGCATACGGGCATGTTCCGGTCAGGTTCAAGCGATCATGTAGTCGCCACCATTCACGCGCGGTATGTTCCATCCATGGATCGAACGAACCCCCCAAGGAAGAGGGCGACGCCCGAAGAGTTCGCCGACTGGCTGAGAGATCAACTCGAACGCCGCGGCTATGACCTGCGACCTAGGGGCGGCGGGCAAACGCGCTTCGCGGCTGACTCGGGTATCGCACAGTCGTCCATCAGCCGCATGCTTCGCGGCCAGGGCGCCCCAGAAACGCGCGTCCTCGAAACGCTCGCCGAAACCCTCGACCTCCCGCTCGCCGAGGTCCTGGTCGCCGCCGGAATCCTCACCCGCGACGTGTTGCACGCCATCCGGCAGCAGGGCCCGCGACCCGACCCTCTGACCCCCGAGGCAGCAGCCGAGGAACTGGGAATCACCGACCCCCAGAAAGTCGAGCTGTTCGTCTCCATGACCGAAACCCTGCGCAAGCAGCGAGCCGAGAACGGCGAGGACCACATCGCCGAGAACTGACGCACGGAGGCACAGCAGTGACGCACCGGTACATGCCCGTTTTCGCTATCACCCTGCTCATGGTGGGACTGTCCTGCGGCGTCATTGGACTTCTCGGCAACAACGACGACCTTTGGCGGGCAGGGCTGTTCATGGTCCTGACCGCCGTACCCCTGCTCATCATCCGTGCCGTGCACAACTCCCAGCGCGTCAGTGAAGACCAGCTCACCGCCGCCGATCAGGCCGGCTACATGCGCGCCCTCGACCACGTTGCGCGCGGCCTGCTCGACGCACCCGCACCGCGCCGCGGTGGCCACCGGGACCGCGCCGAGCGGGTCGCGGGCAACGTGATCACACTGCGCCCGCACCAGTCCACGGCACCTGAACGGAAGGCCCAGTGACACAGACACTCGAAACGTTCCGCGGCTTGCCGCCCGACCCCGCCGAGGAAAAGTGGCTCGCCTACCTGCGCGTCTCTACCTGGCGTGAGGACAAGATCAGTCTCGACCTACAGCGCACCGCTATTCAGGCGTGGGAGAAGAGGGGACCGCGCCGAGTCATCGAGTACGTCGAAGACCCGGACGTGACCGGCCGCAACTTCAAGCGCAAGATCATGGGGTGCATCCGTCGAGTCGAAGCCGGCGAGGTCCGCGGCATCGTCGTCTGGAAGTTCTCACGCTTCGGCCGCAACGACACCGGCATCGCGATCAACCTCGCACGCGTCGAGAGGGCCGGCGGGGACCTCATCTCGGCCACGGAAGATGTTGACGCCCGAACCGCTGTGGGGCGCTTCAACCGGCGCATCCTGTTCGACCTCGCGGCTTTCGAAAGCGACCGCGCCGGCGAGCAGTGGAAGGAAACCCACCAGTGGCGCCGGGCTCACGGACTGCCCGCGACAGGCGGCCGGCGCCTCGGCTACATATGGCACCCTCGCCGCATCCCTCACCCCACCATCCTGGGGGAGTGGGCAACTCAACGCGAGTGGTACGAAGTCGATGAAAGCGCGCGTGCGCACATAGAGACACTGTGGGCACGCAAACTCGGCGACGGCCAGCCCCAACCAGACGGGTATGGCACTCTCGCCGGATGGCTTAACGGCCTCGGATACCGCACCGGAGACGGGAACCCGTGGCGAGCCGACAGTCTGCGGAACTACATGCTGGCCGGCTTTCCCGCCGGCCTGCTCCGCATCCATCACCCCGACTGCCGGTGCGACTACACGGCCAACGGCGGAACCTGCACCCGTTGGATACACATAGACGGAGCGCACGAAGCCATCATCACCCCAGAGACATGGGAGAGGTACGAAGCGCACGTAGCCGAGCGGCGCCGGATGACGCCCCGCGTCCGCAACCCTACGTACGCCCTTACCGGGCTCGCTCGCTGCGGCGGATGCCGCCAAGGCGCGGCGGCGACCTCGGCCCGTCGCGCAACAGGGCAGATACTCGGTTACGCCCTCGCGTGCGGGCAGAGCCGGAACGGCTTGTGCGATAACCCGGTCTGGATTCAGCGGCTCATCGTCGAGGACGAGGTGAAAATGTGGCTCGCGCGCGAGGCGGCCCCAGAGGTCGACGACGCCGCGCCCGTCGCGCCACCCGCGCCGCCGACTGACGATTCGCCGGCTCGACAGGCGCGCGAGCGGGCGCGGCTGGAGGCGGAACACACGCGTCTCACGAACGCGTTGACGAACCTCGCTGTCGACCGCGCCAAGAATCCGGAGTCGTACCCCGATGGCGTGTTCGAGCGGGCGCGCGAAGTGCTGGTGCAGCAGAAGGCAGCCGCCGCGGAAGCGCTCGAAGCCCTCGCCGCGGTCGAGGCCGCGCCCGTCAAGGCGGATCTTGTTCCGCTTGCCGTTGGCTTGCTCGCTGAATGGGACACCTTCCAGCCGGCAGAGAAGAACGGCATTCTTCGCTCCCTGGTTCGGCGAGTGGTCATCACGCGCGGCGCCAAGGGGACACGGGGGAAGAGGGGCAGCGGCATGACCACCATCGAGATTCACCCTGTGTGGGAGCCGGACCCCTGGGCGGACGACACCCCCTAACGCTCCGCACTCACTAGACGTAGCCACTTGTTTTACACGTCTCGTTCCTCGACGAGACACCGGAGTTCAGCGGCCAGGCACTCGACGCCCTGCGACAGCCCCTGGAGGCGGGGCACGTCGTGGTCGCCCGCAGCGCGGGGGTGGTCCGGTTCCCCGCCAGGTTCCTCATGGTGCTCGCCGCCAACCCGTGCCCGTGCGGGCGCTTCTCCCGGCGGGACGACCTGTGCGTGTGCCCGCCCTCCGCGATCCGCCGCTACCCGGCCCGGCTCTCGGGTCCGCTGCTGGACCGGGTCGACCTCCGCGTGGAGGTCGACCGCGTCACGCGGGCCGAGCTCACCGATCGCGGGGCTCGCGGCGAACCCTCCGTGGCTGTCGCGGACCGGGTGCGCGCCGCCCGGGAACGGGCGGCCGCCCGCCTCGCGGGCACTCCCTGGCGGACGAACGGCGAGGTGCCCGGCAGGGAGCTGCGCAGCCGCTGGTACGCCGAGATCGGCGCGATGGACGAGGCCGAGCGCAATCTGGAGCGTGGCGTGCTCACGGCCCGCGGACTCGACCGGGTCCTGCGCGTCGCCTGGACCGTGGCGGACCTCGTGGGGCACGACCGGCCTGGCGCGACGGACGTGGCCCTGGCACTGCAACTGCGCACCGGCGTGCCGCGCGGCGCCCCGATGGCCATCGGGGCGCTGACGTGACCGGCGTCGGCGATCCGGACGACGAGCTGCTGGGGCGGATCTTCCTCACCCGGGTGCTGGAGCCCGGCGACGAGGTGGCCGGACGGTGGGTGCGCGAGCTGGGGGTCGGCGAGGTGGTGCGGCGCCTACGCGGTGAGGGGGCGCCCCTGGCGGGGGTGAGCGAGAAGCGGTGGGCCGGGATGCGGGCGCGAGCCCGGCTGGTCGAACCGGAGCGGGACCTTGAGGCGGCCGGGGCGGCAGGGGTGCGGTTCGTGCGTCCGGGGACGGCGGAGTGGCCCGGGCAGCTCGACGACCTCCGGGACGGCCGGCCACTGGGGCTCTGGGTGCGAGGACCGGCCGGCCTGCGGATGTGGGCGCTTCGGTCCGTCGCCGTCGTGGGTGCCCGCGCCTGCACCGAATACGGTGCCCACATGGCCGTCACCCTCGCCGCCGGCCTCGCCGAGCGCGGCTGGGTGGTCGTCTCCGGCGGCGCCTACGGTGTCGACGGCGCCGCCCACCGGGGTGCCCTCGGCGCCGGCGGAGCCACGGTCGCCGTGCTGGCCTGCGGTGTCGACCGGCCCTATCCCCGCGGGCACACGCGGCTGATCGGCAGAATCGCCGAGCAGGGGCTGGTGCTGGGCGAGCTGCCGCCGGGGGACCATCCGACGCCCAGCCGGTTCATCGTGCGCAACCGCGTGATCGCCGCGCTGACCCGGGGGACCGTGGTCGTCGAGGCCGCGCTCCGCAGCGGTTCGCTGGTCACGGCGCGGGCGGCGCAGCGGCTGGGGCGGCACACCATGGGCGTCCCCGGGCCGGCCACCAGTGCGCAGTCGGCGGGGGTGCACGAACTGCTGCGCGGAGAGGCGACGCTGGTCACCGACGCCGCCGAGGTGGTCGAGCTGGTCGGCGACATGGGTGAGCTGGCGCCCGACAGGCGCGGGCCGGTACTGCCGCGCGACCTGCTGCCGGCCGGTGTTCGGCATGTCCTGGCCGCAGTGCCCGGGCACGGGGATGCCACCGTCGCGGACATCGCCAGGGGAGTGCCGACGACCGAGGACGACGCGATCGCGAGGCTGTACGAACTCCGGGCACTTGGTTACGTCGAACGACACGGCGATGGCTGGAAGTTGACACGCCAGGCGATGATCTCCCTTCGCGGTGGACGGGACGTATGTTGACCGAGCGTGTTCGGCCGTCCGGGGGAATCCCGATGTCCTTGCGAAATCCGGCAGTTGGGCTGGTCATGGCGGTCACGGAGAGCGACCGCCATGCCCCGGTGGAGCGCCCCGTGGAACGTTTCTGCGCACGGCGCCGCCCCCGTCCTTCGCACACCGCGACTCTTCAGTCACGCTACGCTCACGTGGATCCAGACACAGTCCGGCAACTCGACACCAGAGCGACAGCTCACCCACGTACCACCCTTCACGGCAGAACGGCACAAGGCGACGAATGCCCCAGCACACCTCCGGGTCCGACCGGGCGGCGATCCCCCCAGCCGCCCGCGATGGTGGCAGCGATCGGCCGCCCGCTCCCTCGACGCTCGACGAGCTCTGGCGGTCGTACAAGGAGACGGGGGACGAGCGGCTGCGGGAGCAGCTGATTCTGCACTACTCGCCGCTGGTGAAATACGTGGCGGGACGGGTGAGCGTGGGGCTGCCGCCCAACGTCGAGCAGGCGGACTTCGTCTCGTCCGGGGTGTTCGGGCTGATCGACGCGATCGAGAAGTTCGACATCGACCGCGAGATCAAGTTCGAGACGTACGCGATCACGCGGATCCGGGGCGCGATGATCGACGAGCTGCGGGCGCTGGACTGGATCCCGCGCTCGGTGCGGCAGAAGGCGCGGAACGTGGAGCGGGCGTACGCGACGCTGGAGGCGCGGCTGAGACGGACGCCGAGCGAGGGGGAGGTGGCCGCCGAGCTGGGCATCCCGGTGGATGACCTGCACGCGGTTTTCAGCCAGTTGTCGCTCGCCAACGTCGTCGCGCTGGAGGAGCTGCTGCATGTCGGGGGCGAGGGCGGCGACCGGCTGAGCCTCATGGACACGCTGGAGGACACCGCCGCGGACAATCCGGTGGAGGTGGCCGAGGACAGGGAGCTGCGGCGGTTTCTGGCGCGGGCGATCAACACCCTGCCCGACCGGGAGAAGACAGTGGTCACGCTGTACTACTACGAGGGGCTCACGCTCGCCGAGATCGGCAATGTGCTCGGGGTGACCGAGAGCCGGGTGAGCCAGATCCACACCAAGTCCGTCCTCCAGCTGCGCGCGAAACTGGCGGGCTTCGGCCGCTGACCTGGCCTTGTACCGGCGGGGTCGTGTGCTGCACTCCCGCCCGGGGTGGTGCGTCCGTAAAGTGGACGACGTGCCAAGGATTCGAGCGGCCTCCGTGGCCGAGCACCGGTCGATGCAGCGAGCCGCCTTGCTGGACGCGGCCCGTTCCCTGCTGTCCGAGGGCGGGACGGAGGCGCTGACCTTCCCGGCCCTCGCCGAGCGGACGGGCCTCGCGCGGTCCTCCGTGTACGAGTACTTCCGCTCCCGGGCCGCCGTGGTCGAGGAGTTGTGCGAGGTCGACTTCCCGGTCTGGGCGGCGGAGGTCGAGGCGGCGATGGCCGCGGTGGACGGCGCCGAGGCCAAGATCGAGGCGTATGTGCGGGCGCAGCTCGCGCTGGTGGAGGACCGGCGGCACCGGGCCGTTGTGGCGATCTCCGCGAGCGAGCTGGACGCCGGGGCCCGCGAGAAGATCCGTGCGGCGCACGGCGGGCTCGTGGCGATGATCGTGGACGCGTTGCGGGACATGGGGCACGAGGAGCCCCGCCTGGCGGCGATGCTGGTGCAGGGGGTCGTGGACTCGGCCGTGCGGCGGATCGAGCTGGGCGTGGAGGAGCCGTCGGTGGTGGCCGAGGCCACGGTGTCGATGGTGCTTCGGGGCGTGCGCGGCTGAGGGTCGTCTGCGCTGCCAGCGGTCGGGTCTGTGGCCGGCTGGCCTGCGCCCGGTGCCGGTCAGCAGGTCCGGCTATGGCGGGAGTGGCACCCCCAGCACCGGCAACAGGCGCGACGGCCCCCTCCGCAGCAGCCACGGTGGCAGCAGCGACAGTGGGTCCAAGTAGGTCTCGCCTCTTCGCAGGCCCCAGTGGAGGCACGGCGTGGCGCAGTGGGCACCGGAGGCCTCCGCCGTGCCGATCACCTCTCCGGCGGCCACCTCCTCGCCCTTGCGTACCGAGGCGTGGACCGGCTGGTAGGTCGTTCGCAGGGGTGGGTCGCCGGTTCCTGTGAGTTCCAGTGAGACCACCCCCTTTCCGGCCACCCTGCCCGCGTAGGAGACCCGGCCCGACGCGACGGCTCGAACCGGTGTTCCCGGCGGGGCCGGGAGATCCACCCCGCGGTGACCGCTGCTGTAGCGGGTCGCCGGGGGCTCCCAGCCGCGGAGGACCGGCGGGCGGACCCCCACCGGCCACGCGCGGCCGATCACCGGAACCGAGGCGCCCTGGCCCGGAACCCAGGTGCCCGCTATAGGGACCGGGGCCTCGGGACTTGCCGGGGCCGCCGCCGGCTGTGGGTCGGCCGCGTCGGCCGGGGCCGCTGCCGTCAGGGCCAGCAACAGGACGCACGTCGCGCGTGCGCTTCGCTTCGCTCGCATGGAGCGAACCGTGCCGTATCGGCCACCGTCCGGGCCCCGGCCTGTGGAGTACCGCCGGGTTGTGGACAGCCGCGTCACCCGGGGGGTCGGCGGTCCCGTACACTTCTGGTGGCGATCCGGGTCACCGGGTCGACTTCGCACGCCCCGATATCAGGGCCGGAAACGGTCCGTATCAGCGCCCCTCGGTCCTTCGTGGCACGGCGCATGTGGGCGTCAGGCGCGGGAGCCGTCCGGCCCCCGCGGCATAACCGAGAAACACGAGGAGAACGGCCATGGCCGTCGTCACGATGCGGGAGCTGCTGGAAAGCGGCGTCCACTTCGGTCACCAGACCCGTCGTTGGAACCCGAAGATGAAGCGCTTCATCTTCACGGAGCGCAACGGCATCTACATCATCGACCTGCTCCAGTCGCTGTCGTACATCGACCGCGCCTACGAGTTCGTCAAGGAGACCGTCGCCCACGGCGGCACGGTCATGTTCGTCGGCACGAAGAAGCAGGCGCAGGAGGCCATCGCCGAGCAGGCCACCCGCGTCGGCATGCCCTACGTCAACCAGCGCTGGCTGGGCGGCATGCTCACCAACTTCTCGACCGTCTACAAGCGTCTGCAGCGCCTCAAGGAGCTCGAGCAGATCGACTTCGAGGACGTCGCCGCTTCCGGTCTGACCAAGAAGGAGCTTCTCGTGCTCTCGCGCGAGAAGGCCAAGCTGGAGAAGACCCTCGGTGGTATCCGCGAGATGCAGAAGGTGCCCAGCGCCGTCTGGATCGTGGACACCAAGAAGGAGCACATCGCGGTCGGCGAGGCCCGGAAGCTGAACATCCCGGTCGTCGCCATCCTCGACACCAACTGTGACCCGGACGAGGTCGACTACAAGATCCCGGGCAACGACGACGCGATCCGCTCCGTCACCCTGCTCACCCGCGTGATCGCCGACGCCGTCGCCGAGGGCCTGATCGCCCGCTCCGGTGGTGCCGGTGAGGGCAAGGGCGAGAAGGCCGCGGGCGAGCCGCTCGCCGAGTGGGAGCGCGACCTGCTCGAGGGTGAGAAGAAGGCCGACTCCGAGGAAGAGGCCCCGGCTGCCGAGGCCGCCCCCGAGGCGCCGGCCGCTGAGGCCGCCCCCGAGACCGCGGCCCCCGAGGCTCCGGCCGCCGAGGCTGCCCCCGAGGCGCCGGCCGCGGACGCCGAGCAGGCCTGACCCGTCGGTGTGACGGCGGGAGCGGTGACACGCAGTCCGCTCCCGCCGTTCACCCGTAGGTCACGGGTACGTCCAGAGTCTCGATCTACATGTAGACCGGAGAACCGCAGACGTTCGAACCCGTAGATCTTCGATCTTCCAGACTTCGAGAAAGATTCACAGACTCATGGCGAACTACACCGCCGCCGACGTCAAGAAGCTCCGCGAGCTCACCGGCGCCGGCATGATGGACTGCAAGAAGGCGCTGGACGAGGCCGACGGCAGCGTCGAGAAGGCTGTCGAGGCGCTGCGCATCAAGGGCCAGAAGGGCGTCGCCAAGCGTGAGGGCCGCTCCGCCGAGAACGGCGCCGTGGTCTCCATCATCGCCGACGACAACTCCTCCGGCGTCCTGGTCGAGCTGAAGTGCGAGACGGACTTCGTCGCCAAGGGCGACAAGTTCCAGGCCGCCGCCCGCGCCATCGCCGAGCACGTCGCCAAGACCTCCCCGGCCGACCTGGAGGCCCTGCTCGCCTCCGAGATCGAGGCCGGCAAGACCGTCCAGGCGTACGTGGACGAGGCCAACGCCAACCTCGGCGAGAAGATCGTCCTGGACCGCTTCGCGCAGTTCTCCGACGGCTTCGTGACCGCGTACATGCACCGCACGATGCCCGACCTGCCGCCGCAGATCGGTGTCCTCGTCGAGCTCGACAAGCCGAACGCCGAGGTCGCCAAGGGCGTCGCGCAGCACATCGCCGCCTTCGCGCCGAAGTACCTCTCCAAGGAGGACGTCCCGGCCGAGGTCGTCGAGACCGAGCGTCGGATCGCCGAGGAGACCACCCGCGCCGAGGGCAAGCCCGAGGCCGCGATCGCCAAGATCGTCGAGGGTCGTGTGAACGGCTTCTTCAAGGACGCCACGCTGCTCGGCCAGCCGTACGCGCTCGACAACAAGAAGTCGGTCCAGAAGGTCCTGGACGAGGCCGGTGTCACCCTGAAGCGCTTCACGCGCATCAAGGTCGGCATCTGAGTCCGTACCGCGATCGACGCGCGGCCCGGGGCGGAATGCCACTAGGGTCGACCGCAGTCGTCCACGTCGCTCGCGTGGGCCGGCGCGCCAGCGCCCGCGACGGACGACAGCAGATCTGACGAGGAGGCCATTGCCGTGTAGGGGAGAGAAACCCACCACCGGCAATGGCCTTCTTCGTATGTGCAACCGTAAAAGAGGCGAGAACCCCATGACCACCAAGGCCCAGAAGAGCGACGACGGCAAAGTACGCGGCCGGTTTCTGCTGAAGCTGTCCGGAGAGGCCTTCTCCGGCGGCGGGGGCCTGGGCGTCGACCCGGACGTGGTGCACGCCATGGCGCGCGAGATCGCGGCCGTGGTCCGTGACGGCGCGCAGATCGCGATCGTGATCGGCGGCGGCAACTTCTTCCGCGGCGCCGAACTCCAGCAGCGCGGCATGGACCGCGCCCGCTCGGACTACATGGGCATGCTCGGCACCGTGATGAACTGCCTCGCGCTCCAGGACTTCCTGGAGAAGGAGGGCATCCAGTGTCGGGTGCAGACCGCCATCACCATGGGGCAGGTCGCCGAGCCGTACATCCCGCTGCGGGCCGTACGGCACCTGGAGAAGGGCCGCGTGGTCATCTTCGGCGCCGGTATGGGCATGCCGTACTTCTCCACCGACACCACCGCCGCCCAGCGTGCCCTGGAGATCGACGCCGAGGCCCTGCTGATGGGCAAGAACGGTGTGGACGGGGTCTACGACTCCGACCCGAAGACCAACCCGGACGCGGTCAAGTTCGACTCGCTCGGCTACGGCGAGGTCATCACCCGCGACCTCAAGGTGGCCGACGCCACCGCCATCACGCTGTGCCGCGACAACAAGCTGCCGATCGTGGTCTTCGAGCTGCTGACGGAGGGCAATATCGCCCGCGCCGTCAAGGGTGAGAAGATCGGCACGCTGGTGGGTGACCAGGGCAGCCGGGGCTGACCCGGTTTCAGCCACGCCGTCCGCCGGAACGCCACCTGTCCGGGGGACGGACGGGACGGACCCAGGCCGGGGGATGGACAATGTTCTACGGGTCGGGAACCGTGCAGGAAGAAGACGCGACGCAGCCGGCCGCCGCCGCCAAGGAACCGCAGCCGGGCCTACTCAAGACACGCAGGAGCAAGTGGTGATCGAAGAGAGCCTCCTCGAAGCCGAGGAGAAGATGGAGAAGGCCGTCGTGGTCGCCAAGGAGGACTTCGCCGCGATTCGCACGGGCCGTGCGCACCCGGCGATGTTCAACAAGATCGTGGCCGACTACTACGGCGCGCCGACGCCGATCAACCAGCTGGCTTCGTTCTCCGTGCCGGAGCCGAGGATGGCGGTCGTCACCCCGTTCGACAAGAGCGCGCTGCGCAACATCGAGCAGGCGATCCGGGACTCCGACCTGGGCGTCAACCCGAGCAACGACGGCAACATCATCCGGGTGGTGTTCCCCGAGCTGACCGAGGAGCGCCGGCGCGAGTACATCAAGGTCGCCAAGGGCAAGGGCGAGGACGCCAAGGTGTCCATCCGCTCCGTCCGCCGCAAGACCAAGGACGCCATCGACAAGCTCGTCAAGGACGGCGAGGTCGGCGAGGACGAGGGCCGCCGCGCCGAGAAGGAGCTCGACGACACCACGGCGAAATACGTCGCCCAGGTGGACGAGCTGCTCAAGCACAAGGAAGCCGAGCTGCTCGAGGTCTGATGAACGACTCTCCCTGGGGGGCACCGCCCCACGCCGGGTACTGGGGGCCGTCCGACCGGGGGCCTGTCCAGGGGGCCGCCCCGGCGGGTCCCACGTACGATGCGCTTGACGCGCAGCAGACTCGCCCCATGCCCATCGTGCCCGACGTATCCGCACATGGCGGAGACCAGGATGACGACCGGGGGGCCGCTCGGCTGGGCGGCCCCTTGTTCCGCGACGAGAGCCCGTCGGCGCCGCCCTACGGCACGGTGCCGCAGAATCCGGAGCCCATGCACGACGTCCCTCAGCCGGCACCCGCACCGCAGAAGAAGAGTGCGGGCCGTGACTTGGGTGCGGCGATAGGTGTCGGGGCGGGACTCGGTGCGGTGATCGTCGCCTCCCTGTTCATCGTCAAGGCGGTGTTCGTCGGGGTCGTCGCGGTGGCAGTGGTGGTGGGCCTGTGGGAGCTGACCAAGCGGCTGGACGAGCGCAAGGGCATCCACGCGCCGCTGGTGCCGCTCGCGGTCGGCGGTGCCGGAATGGTCGTCGCCGGGTACGTGCGGGGCGCCGAGGGCGCATGGGTGGCGATGGCGCTCACCGCACTCGCGGTACTGGTCTGGCGGATGACGGAACCGCCGGAGGGCTATCTCAAGGACGTCACGGCCGGGGTCTTCGCCGCCTTCTACGTGCCGTTCCTCGCGACGTTCGTCGCGATGATGCTGACCGCGCACGACGGGCCGCAACGGGTCTTCATGTTCCTGCTGCTCACCGTGGTCAGCGACACCGGCGCCTACGCGGTGGGCTGGCGCTTCGGGCGGCACAAGCTCGCCCCGCGCATCAGCCCCGGCAAGACCCGTGAGGGCCTGGTCGGGGCGGTCAGCTTCGCGATGGCCGCCGGTGCACTGTGCATGCAGTACCTGATCGACGACGGCACGTGGTGGCAGGGCCTGCTCCTGGGTCTCGCGGTCGCCGCGAGCGCCACGCTCGGCGACCTCGGCGAGTCGATGATCAAGCGTGACCTCGGCATCAAGGACATGGGCACGCTGCTGCCGGGGCATGGCGGGATCATGGACCGGCTGGACTCGTTGCTGCCCACGGCACCGGTGGTGTGGCTGCTGCTGGTGCTGTTCGTGGGTTCCGGCTGAGCCGTCGTCCGCATCGGAGCCCCTGCCCCATGACGGGCGGGGGCTCTTGTCGTTCCCGCCGGCCCGCCTCTCCCGCGCCGGGTCCTGATCTCTCCGACCTGCGGTGCGGGTTCAGCCCTGCGAGGCTAAGTGACGGGAGGTGCGGATGGACGAGCAGGGGCGCGTCGACCTCGCACTCCCGCCCGAGGTCCCCTACCGCTTCGCCGCGCTGCCGCAGTACGAGACCGAGCGCATCCTCGAAGAGCACCTTGCCCGGTACGGAACACGGATCGTTTCCTCGTCGGCTGCGACTGCGCCCACAGCACCGTGCGCAAGACGCTCGGGCTCGGGTTCGGCGGCGGCGCGTTCCCGGAGGAGTACATGCTCGCGGACGTGGAGGTGGACTGGGACCTGCCCCAGGGCTACGGCGTACGCTCCGTGCACCACACCGACGGCGCCCTCGACGACCTCCTCGTCTGCATCCCGCTCCCCGGCCGCTCCCGCTACCGCATGTCCATGCTGGTCCCGCCGGAACTCGCCACGGAAGCGCAGCCGGTCCGGCCCGTGCCCGGGGCCGACGACGTCACACACGGACTCGAAGGCGGCCGCCGCCCGACGCTCGCACAGATCCAGGCAGTGCTCGACCGGCTCGCACCCCGGCCGACCACCGCCTCCGCCCTGCGGTGGTCCTCGATCTTCCGCATCAGCCACCGCCTGGTGGACCGCTACGGCGACGGCCGGGTGTTCCTCGCGGGCGACGCCGCGCACATCCACCCGCCCACCGGCGCGCAGGGCATGAACACCGGCATCCAGGACGCGGTCAACCTCGCGTGGAAACTGGCCCTCACTGTGCGGGGCGTGGCGCAACCGCGGTTGCTCGACAGCTACGACGCCGAACGGCGGCCGGTCGGGGAGGAGGTGGTGGGCCGGACGGTGCGGCATGCCAGGCAGGGCATCCAGGCCGATCCCGACGACCCCGACACGATCATGATGCGCGAGGCGCAACCTCTCGTCGCCTACCCGGCCAACCCCGTCGTGGGCGCCCGCCACTCGGGCAATGCAGCCCCCGACGCCGGGGACCGCGCCCCGACTGCGGCGGCCTCACCGACAGCATCGCCGCCTATCCGATGCGCCTGTATGACGTACTCCGCGACCGGGGTCATGTCCTGCTGCTCTACGCGGACGGACAGGCGGACACCTTCCCGGACCTGGCCGCCGAGGCGCGCACGGCGAGTCACTATCACGTGGAGGTGTACGCGTTGCTCGCCGCCGGGACGGATGCCGGCGGGGCCGGGCTGCCCGTCCTGTGGGACAGCCGGGGCGAGTCCGCCGCGGCTACGAGGTGGGTGAGGGTCCAACGGCCCTGCTCATCCGCCCCGACGGCTACATCGGCGCACGCGTCACCCCGCCGTCCGTGACAGCCCTGACCCATCACCTCACGCAGGTCTTCGCTCCCTGATCGACGACTGGGGCGCCAAGACCGGCCGACGACCAACGTCGTGGAACCGCTTCACCGTTCGAGACATCACACGTCCTGCTGAAAAGCCGACGACACAGCGATCACCGCGTACGGACAGCCCCCCCTTGATCAAGCTGGTGTCTTCTGCGAAGGAGACGCCACCGTGCGAATTTCTGACATTCAGCGCTGTGAGGTCCGGCCCGGACAGCTCGTCGAGTGGACGTTCAGCAAGGCGACCGTCGCGGCCGCGGCAGCGCTGCCGTCGGATCCGCGGCCGCCGGCATACATCCAGGAGTCGCACATCAGAACCGCGCGATCGGTGCGCGAGGACGGACTGTTCGTACCGACATGGCTCGGCACGGCCTTCGACCTGCCGGGCCGCGCCGACCTCGACGCGCTGGAACGGGCGTTGCACGGCTGGACGGTGCGTCACGAGACGCTGCGCAGCGGCTTCCGATGGGCCTGCGACGACATGCAGCGGTTCACGCTCCCCGAGAACGAGGTGTCGCTGCGACGCGAGGTCGTCGGCGACTTCGCCGACGCGGAGGCGCTGATCGACTACCTGCAGAACCGATTCGATGTGGCGGCGGACGCCCTCGGATGGCCGAACTTCATCTACGCGGCGGTCGTCCGCGACGAATCCACCAGCGTGTACATGGCTTTCGACCACACCAACGTCGACGCCTACTCCCTCCAGCGCATCCCCGACGAGATCCACGAGTTGTACGTCGCGGACGTCATGGGACGACCCGACATCGGCACCACCGCGGGAAGTTACGTCGACTTCTGCCGGCAGGAGCGGGCGAGTGCGGACGGGATCGACGACACACACACGATCGTCGCGCGCTGGCGGGAGTTCATCGGGCGATGCGACGGAAGGCTGCCGGAGTTCCCCGTGGACCTCGGTCTGCGGCCCGGTGACGTGCTTCCCACCCAGAAGCTCATGTGCGAGCCGCTGGTCGACGCGGACGCCGCAGCCGCGTTCGAGACGTACTGCCGACCCTACGGCGGCAGCCTGGTGGGCATCCTGGCCGCCACCAGCCTGATCGTCCACGAACTCGGTGGGCAGCCGGTCTACCGCACGGTCGTGCCGTTCCACACCCGGCTGAAGTCCGCGTGGTCTGACTCCGTGGGCTGGTACGTCGGTGGCGCCCCCATCGAGGTGCCCGCGGCGCGGGACTTCGACGGGGCGCTGGAAACGGTCCGCGCCGAGTTGCGGGCCAACCGGTCGCTGGCGCGCATTCCCCTGGCCCGCGTACTGCGGCTGCTCGGCACCGACTTCCGGCCGACGTCGCCAGACATGTATTCCATCGTCTCGTATGTCGATGCCCGCCTCATTCCCGGCTCGGCCCGCTGGACCGAGAGAAAAGCCTACGGACTGATCCGGGTTTCCTACGGGGACCAGGTGTGCGCCTGGGTCAACAGGCTGCACGAGGGCCTGTGGTTCGCCTGCCGCTACCCGGACACCGACGTCGCCTACAAGAACGTGCGGCGATACGTCGAGAGCCTGCGGGACCTGATCGTCTCCGTGCCCGCACGTGAACTCACTGGAGTTGAGGGGTCGGCCCTCTCCTGACGCAACTGCGCTTCCCTGTCCCCGCGTTGGTGCGGGCGTCGAGGTCGCACCTGACGCCCGTACGCCACACGTGACGGCACCCACCCAACTGCAATTCAGCTTTTTATAAGGCCAATTCGCCCATGCGGTGTTGTTGTGACCCAATGCCCCACGGAAGGAATGTCCGGTGTGGAAAGCCGCGTGTGGTTACTGATAGCGTTTGTGCAGTCACGTTAGGCAATCAGCCTCGATGTACGAGCGAAAAGCCGAGGGTTCCATGCGCAAGCTTCAGCAGGTCGTGATCGCAGCAGTGGCGGCGGCGGGCGGCCTGTCCGCCGTCGGCGCCGGCACCGCTGTCGCCGACACCACCGACAGTGGGCAGAAGGTGTACGACCTCTACCGCCCCTACCAGGAGTGCAGCCCGCAGACGGTGTCCGAGAACGATGTCCCGATCGGTGTGCTCGGCATCGCCGGCACCATGGACACGACCTGCGGCCAGTTCAACAACGACTTCACCGGCTGACGTCCGCGGCGTCATCGCGCCCGGCGCGCCCGTTGTCCGAGCGGATCGGGCATCCCAACGAAGGAAAGCGCATCGCATGTCCAGCAGCAAGAAGATCGCGGCTGTCCTGGTGCTCGCCGGCGGCCTCGTGGTGACCTGCACCGGTGTCACCAATGCGTCTGAAGTGAGGGGCCCCGGTTCCTGCAACCGTGACCTCCTGGGCAACATCAGTTGCAGTCAGCACATCGAGGGCGTGATCCCCGAAGACGGTGTCATCCCGCACCACGAGACCTGCACCCCGGTGCAGCCCTTGACGTTGCCCGCGGCCTGGGGTAACGGGACGACGCAGATCGGGCCGAAGGTGACCTGCTCGCCCACGACCACGGGAGCGCCCGACGAGGCCGACGCCTCGCTGGAGACGGCCGGCCTGCTGAGTTGAGTCCGGGCGACCCTGATCCTTCCCGCCGGTGCGACGCCCCCCCCCCGCGACGCAGTGAACATGCGACACGACACCCGAGGTGTAGATCCTGAGATGTGACGAAACGTGTGTATATCCTCACACTGAGTAGTCAAGCCAGGCGTCGTGCCTGGACAAGAAAGGGTCATACCATGCGTAAGTTTCAGCGTGCTGCGGTCGTAGCTGTGGCGGTCGCGGGGCTGTCCGCCTTCGGTGCCGGGGTCAGCTTCGCCGGCGATGGCGAGAACGCGGTTCCCGTCTCCGCCGTTGCCAACTCGTCGGCCACCGCCCTGGCTGTCGGGGGCGGTTACTACGCTCAGCCGCAGGCCGAGAAGAAGGCCGGGCCGGAGCAGCACCAGGCCGGGCCGGAGCAGCACCAGGCCGCGCCCGAGCAGCACCAGGCCGAGCCGGAGCAGGACTACGGCCAGCACGGCGAAGGCGAGTAAAGAGCGTACCGAGGGCTCGTCTTCTCAGTACTGCCACACACGCATCGATCTTCTGCGGAAGCCGATGCACATCGCACCACCGCGACGGCCTCGTCCGGTGACAACTCGGCCCGCTCCACCGTGCGCCGAGTGACACCCCTGGCGAAGGCAGCCCGGACGCACGGCTGTTCATCAGGGTATGCGTCCGGGCTGCGGCAATTCCGCCGTCTGGTACATCTGACAGCGCGGCCAGACGCAAAATGATCATTTCCCTTCTCGGCCCGGGCGCGACCGGTCAATTGGCCCCAGCGCCCGGGCCTGCGTCGTAAAGGAATGCAGCACATGTTCACTCCGCGGAAGCTCGCCGCCATCTCGGCGATCGTCGGAAGCCTCGCCGCGATCTCTGTCGGCGCCGGACACGCACACGCAGACGGACGCTCAGGTGACTGCGACAGCGCCGCACCGGGTGACGCCGTTTGCATTCGCAAGAGCGAGACCCACGTCAAGAAGGACGGGGAGCACATCATCAGGCAGGAGCAGCAGTGCACGACGGTCGACCGGCCGAACGTGGTGTTCCGGGAGTACCAACTGCTGGGCGACAAGCCCGAGACGGCCGGAGCCGGCGCGGTTGTGGACTGCTCCAACACGGCGAAGATTCCCGAGGGGTCGAGGCCGCATTTCGATTTCTGAGAGACGTTGGCCAAATGCCGGACCGGGATCATCCCGGCCCGGCATTTTCTTGTGCACCGAGCCTGTCGGCGGACAGAGAAAAGCCCGTTGCCCCGACCGCCGGCCGGGGCAACGGGACAGGATTCGCCCTACTGGCCGACCTCGTTGTTGCAGCCCATCGTCGAACCCAGGGAATTCTGCTGCGCGCCCGAGTTGCCTTCGCCGTTGAGGAGGTTGCCGCCCACGCCGTTGCCGACGCCGACCTGGCCGAGGATGTCGACGTTGGCGTCGTGCGACCCGCAGGTGGTGCTCTGAACAATGCTGTAGCCGCCGTTGCCGTTGCTGCTGCCGTAGCCGCCCTGGTCGGCGTGGGCAGTTCCGGCGGCGAGGAGTCCCGCGCTCCCGAACGCGGCGACGAGGAAGGCTGCGGTGCTGAGCTTGTGCATGGCATCTCCAAGGGAGTGAGAGAGCGAACGATCAGCGTTCGAGGTGAAGGCTGACGAGAAATACCCGAAGACCTGCGGTGGCGCTTGGGCCGCGGGAGATGCCGTTTTTCCCGCAGGCCTGCCGACGCACATGGTCCCGGCGCCCTGCCCTGTGGCCGGGTGCCGGGACCATCAACTGACTGACGACCTGGCGTCGGTCGAAACCTCAGAAGGCGCTGTTGTTGCAGCCCATCGTCGAACCGATGTGGGTGGACTGGGCGCCCGGGTTGCCCTCGCCGTTGAGCGCGTTGCCCAGCAGGCCGTTGAGCAGGCCGACCTGGCCGAGGACGTCAAGGTTCAGGTCGTGCGACTTGCACTGCGAGCTCTGCGTGATGTTGAACTTGTCGCCGTCGCCGCCCTTGCCCTGGTCGGCGTGGGCCGTGCCGCCCACGAGTCCGATGCTGCCGATTGCAGCGACCAGCACGGCAACGTTGCGAAGCTTGCGCATGTCATCTCCGGTGAAGTGAGGGGGTGCGATCTGTGGAAGATCGACTTTCTACAGTTACGGGAGATTAATGCGAAATACGGCAAAGCGGGGCGACGACGCGCCGATCTCGTGATCCTGCGGTAATAGCACCCGAAAGCCGTATCGCACACCGAAGCTCAGGCGTCGCAATCCCAGTGGCCGCGGTCGACGCCTGGCCGTTCAATGGCGTTAGTTCGCCCGCGCATTGGCGAACGAGTTCGCCTGGCTGTTGGCCTGGGTGCACTCGACGCCCCGGGTCTGGGACGCGGCGAGCAGGGCGACCGGGACATTCGCGGAGAGCAGGTTCTGCGGGCTGCATTCCTGGGAGGGGCGGAACAGGTTGGCCTGGCTCACCGGGGCGGCCTGTCCGGTCTGCCGGACCGGCGGGGCCTGCGGAGAGAGCTGGGGGCTGATCTGCGGGTTCAGCTGAGGGTTGACCTGCGGGCTGACCTGGGTGCCCCGCGGCGGAGCCGCCTGCTGCGGAGCCGGCGAGCCGTAGGTCTGCGCGGACGCCTGCGCGGAGGTGGCCGAGGCGGCCTGGGCGTCCGGCTGCGAGACGGGAGGCAACGCCCCGTCGTAGGTGACGGGAGTGGCGGCGGAGCTTGGGCCGGCACCGACGGCGGACAGACCGCCGGCTGCTGCGACGATGAGCGCGACTTGCTGAAGCTTGCGCATGGAATCCTCGGCCCTTCATTGACCTGTGCACGGAACCTGGTGAAATGCTGATGAGGCGGAGCGGTCGTCGCAGTTCTGCCGCCCTCTGCGGCGTGCGACGGACCATCGTTCTCGCCCCGTGGGGAACGAAGTTGGCGCGGACCCAGATACGGGCGCCGGATCGTGGTCACCCGTTTGACGCAAGGGGTGCCGACGCGCGCCTCAACTGCCTTGCCGGTAACGGCAAATGGGTGACGGACCTTCCTCTGCCGTGACCGTGGCGAAGAAGACCTCGTTCCACGGGGGAGGGCAGCAACCGTGAACCTGAAGACGCGTGAGGGAATTCGCTGCTGGCTCCGATGCGAAGTCCGCGTGCTCCTCAAGATTGACCGCTGCTGAAGTCGTAGTGCGCGTCGCGTGCCTACCTGCACGAGTGACCGCGCGCTGAATGCAATGGATTACCGTTACAGGTATCGAAGGGCCGAGGGTTTAATGCGCAAGCTTCACAAGGCCGCGCTCGTGGTAGCAGCGGCCAGCGGTCTGACCGGCATCGGCGCCGACGCCAGCCATGCCGATAGTCCCGGGGGATACGGCAGTGGCGCTCCGATGTCGGCTCCCGATCACCCTGCGGCCGCCCCGCAGGCCCCGCAGCAGGCAGGTCCTGCCGCCGCGGCCGCGTCGCAAGGAACGGCACAGGCCGCCGCCTCGCCCTACCAACAGCAGGCCGCTCCGGCGCCGTACCCCCAGCAGGCCGCTCCGGCGCCGTATCCCCAGCAGCCGGTCCAGGCGGCCCCGCCGGCGCCACAGCAGAGCGGCTACGCCTACTCCGCTGCCTCGTCGCAGGGAACGGCGCAGGCCGCCACGTCGCCGCCGCCCCAGCAGGCTGCTCCGGCGCCGTACCCGCAGCAGGCTGCTCCGGCGCCGTACCCGCAGCAGGCCGCTCCGGCGCCGTACCCGCAGCAGCCGGTCCAGGCTGCCCCGCCGCAGCAGCCGCAGGTCATGCCCCAGGTCGTACCGCAGGTCATGCCCCAGGTCGCCCCGCAGGTCGCCGTCCCCCAGGCCTTCGCTCCGGAGCCCCCCATGCAGGTCGCCCCGCAGCTGAACCCGCAGATCAACCCGCAGGTGAACCCGATCGTCAACCCGCTCGTCGCGCCGCCGACCGCACCGGAGTTGTCGCCGGTCGGCCTCGGGCAGATCGCGGCACCGCCCATCGGTCAACTGGGACTTCCGCGACTCGGCTGACGGCCGCTCGCACCCGCCCGCCATACCAACTCCTCCTGTCGCACCCCCATCCGCTCGACCAACGGAGTAGCAATGCGCAAGTTTCAGAAGGTCGTTCTCGTAGGCGCCATCCTCGGAAGCGTCGGCTCCCTCGGTGGCACCACCGCCGTCGCCGATGACCTGGGCAACGACCTCGAGCTCACGCAGGGCATCGAGTGCCGCTCGCACGACATGAACATCGAGCTGATCGGCAGCGTCGGTGCCCTCACCGGCCTGGCAGGCAACCTGCTGAACGGCGAAGGGAACCCGGGGGCGCAGCAGAGCCACCTCGGTTCGGACATGGGCTGCAACAGCCAGGCACTCTGACCGACCCGCACATATCAAGTCGACGCCAGCGGCCGCCGGAAGGCGGCCGCTGACGCGTATCACCGCCGATGCCTTCAACTGGTCCATCGGCGTGGGTCACCGGCTTGCTTCGTACGCACCTTGGGCCCCGGGAGAAGGTGTCACTGACTTCTCCCGGGGCCCTGTCTCTTCCAAGGAACGCATCCATCCAACGAGGCTGCACCCAGCTCGGTCACGCCTGGCGGTCCGCAGCGGCAGGCGTCGGCGGCAAAGCGGAAGCCGCCGTCCTGACGCTTGTGCGGCGACAGTGACGGCGGCTTGACCCGGCAGAACTGATCGGGGTCCGAGATCAGCCCGTAGTTCTGCTTCGGCGACCGGGATCGGCCGCGCCATGTCGGCCATCAGGACGTCCCCTTCTCAGGGCACTCTCCGTGCGGCCGTGCGGCGGCCGGGTCAGCGGGCCTGGCCCGGACGGAAGCGACGGAACAGGATCGTGCCCGTGACGAGGAGCGCGGCGGTGCCGGCGACAGCCGGAGCCGCGAGGTCCGCTCCGGTGTGGGCCAGCTGGGGCGCCTCGACCTGCGGGCCCGGCTGAGCCGGGACGAGAGCTGGGGACCTCGGGGTCACGGGCTTCGCCGGGGTGCTCGGGGCCGGGGCGCTCGGGGCCGGGATGTTCGGGGTCGAGGTCTTCGGGGGCTGGCTGGGCTCGCCAGGGCCGTTGACCGACGAGTTGCCGAAGACCGGATTGCCCAGGCCCACCACGTTGACACTGTTCCCGGAGACGTTCACCGGCAGGTCGATCGGGAGCTGGATGCCGTTGCCCGAGAGGAGGCCGGGCGAATCCGTGGCGAGCCCCTGTGCCGACGCCCCGCCGGACACGCCGGATGCGGCGGAGTCGGTGCTCTCCTCCGAAGTGGTGCTGTCCTCCGAGGCGGTGCTGTCCTGCGAACCGGCGGCCTTCGCCGCGCCCTTGTTCGCGCAGGAGTTACCCGCGGCCGGGTTGAGCAGGCCCACGACGTTCACCGTGTTGCCGCAGATGCTCACCGGCACGTTCACCGGGATCTGGATGGCGTTGCCCGAGGCCACCCCGGGCGAGCCGGCCGCCACTCCCTCGGCGCTGCTTCCGTCGGCCGCGAAGGCGGCGGACATGGGAAGCGCCATGGCCATCGCGCCGGACGCGGCGGCGACGGCGAACACACTGTTTCGGGTAACCCGTTTCATAGGTTAATTACCTTCCTGACACCATCGCGGGTACTCACCCGCACTCATAAAACGCCCGTTCGCGATCAGAGTTATGGGTGTGGTCTTCGAGGCCACCCTCGGGCACTAGCCCTCGGACCGCGTGACCAATGCCGAGTGGGCCGACCAGGGTCTCGGAAGGCGAAATACGGTCCCCGTTCAATCGGATAAGCGCACTTGACGTGGAATGCTTATGTGAGCCCGTAACGGAATGGAGGTCAGTCGCCCATGATCTCGTCGATCAGGCCGCGGATGCGCTTTTCTATCTCGTCGCGGATCGGGCGAACAGCTTCTACCCCCTGCCCGGCCGGGTCCGGGAGCTCCCAGTCGAGGTAGCGCTTTCCGGGGAAGAACGGGCAGGTGTCGCCACAGCCCATCGTGATGACGACGTCGGACGCCTGTACCGCATCCACGGTGAGCACCTTGGGGACCTCGGCCGAGATGTCGATACCCACCTCGGCCAGGGCTTCGACGACAGCGGGATTCACGGTGTCGGCGGGGGCCGAGCCGGCGGAACGCACCTGGACGCGCTCGCCCGCGAGGTGGGTCAGGAAGGCGGCGGCCATCTGGGAGCGCCCGGCGTTGTGGACGCAGACGAACAGGACGGACGGTCGCTCGGCGGAAGTGGTCATTGCGGTTGTCTTTCTGGCTGTGGCACGTCAGGAGGTGGCGGGAGCGGCGAGTTCGGGTTCGCCTGGGACGGGGACGGTTCCCGTCTGTGCGGGTGCGGGTGCGGGTGCGGGCGTGGGTGTGGGTGTGGGTGTGGGCTGGGCGAATACGGCGGCCACGAGGGCCAGGCCGAGCGCGGCGCCGGCGAACTGCGCCGCGATGAACGGCAGGACGGAGGCCGGCGCGATGCCCGCGAACGTGTCGGTGAAGGCACGGCCGATGGTGACGGCCGGGTTGGCGAACGACGTGGAGGAAGTGAACCAGTACGCCGCTCCGATGTAGGACGCCACCGCCACTGGCGCGTAACGGGCCCGCCCGGTCCGGACGAGCCCGAGGATCAGGAAGACAAGGCCGGCAGTGGCGACGATCTCGCCGAGCAACAGGTGACCGGCGGAGCGGTCATGGGTCGACCACTGCATCAAGGGTTCGGCGAACATCGCGTCGGCCAGGACGGCACCGCCGATCGCCCCGGCCGTCTGCGCGGGGAGGTACGCGGCCACATCCCGGAGGGTGAGCCCGCCGGGGGTGCGGCGGCCGGCGAACCAGGCCGCGAGCGTGACGACGGGGTTGAACTGCGCGCCGGAGACCGGCCCGAGCAGCGCCACAAGTACGCCCAGGCCGAACACGGTGGCCAGGGAGTTGGCCAGCAACTGCACTCCGACGTCCTCGGTCAGTTCGGTGGCCTGGATGCCGGAGCCGACCACCACCACGACCAGGGCGGCCGACCCGACGGCCTCGGCGAGGGTCCGGCGCCCGAGCGGTGCGCTCATGCTGTCGCCTCGGACTCGTGCGTGGTGGTGAGGAACGTCGAGAGCCGGTCCAGGGTGTCGGGCAGCGCCCAGTAGTAGACCCACGTGCCCCGGCGCTCGCAGTCGATCAGCCCCGCCTGTCGGAGCAACTTGAGGTGATGCGAGATCGTCGGCTGGGACAGGTCGAAGGCCGGGGTCAGTTCGCATACGCAGACTTCGCCGCCGGCCCGTGAAGCGATCAGCGAGAGCAGGCGCAGCCGCACCGGGTCGCCGAGCGCCTTGAAGACCTTCGCCAGATCGGTCGCCTGTTCCTCGTCCAACGGCGTGGTCAGCAGCGCCGGGCAGCAGCTGGTGGATCGATCGTCCTGCCCGACCACCACGAGTTCTTGCTTCGACATTCTTCTATATTGACGAACGTCTATCCTGGGCGCAAGCTCTGTATCGACAGGGATCGATACAAGCGGATGGGGGCAATGTCATGTCTCGTGCTCAGCTCGCTCTGCGCGTCGGCGACCTCGAAGCGTCGATCGCCTTCTACTCGAAGCTCTTCGGCGTCGAACCGGCCAAGCGTCGCGAGCGCTACGCCAATTTCGTCATCGCTGAGCCCCCGCTCAAGCTCGTGTTGATCGAGGGTGAGGCGGGCGAGGAAACCCGCTTGGATCACCTCGGCGTCGAAGTCGAGTCCACCGCGCAGGTCGGCGCCGCCACCACCCGGCTGAGGGACGCCGGCCTGGCCACCTCCGAGGAGAGCGACACCACCTGCTGCTACGCCCTCCAGGACAAGGTGTGGGTCCACGGCCCCGGCCGCGAGCCCTGGGAGGTGTACGTCGTCAAGGCCGACGCCGACGCCCTCGGCAAGGACACCGAAACCGAAGACGAGGTGGCCGCCGCGACGGGATGCAGGTGCGGCCGACCGGACGGCCCGACGCCCTTGTGAGACACGGACACCGACGAGGCGTGCGGCCACTGGTGTGTCAGGTCCTCGACTCCGGGCCCCAGCGCTCAGGTCCCACTCCTCGCCAATCGATCCACGGCGCCTCCGCGAGCTCCGCCGGGTCGATCTCCAGCCCGGCTCGACGGAGGAATTCCGCGACGTCGGCCAGGTTGTGGGCCAGCCCGAGGATCTCGCCGTCCACACGCACGCGCCGACCGCCCGTGGGTGACGGCGGATGCACGGTCACGCGAATCGACCCGGACATGTCTTCAGGATCGTCCGGGCCATGCGGCCCCGCATGCCGGCGGGTCACCGGCTCGGCCGCTCGCCCGGGCCCCTGCCCGACTGTCCCAGGTCGCGCAGCTCCCACCATGCTGCGGGCCTTGGCCGCCGCTGCTGCCAGTGGGGATGGAAGAACACCTGGGTCGACAGCCGGTACAGGCGCCGCCGCAGCTCGGCGCGGCCGGGCCGTTCGGCGAGCTGCCGGTAGGTGGCGCTCCATTCCTGCTGCGCCTGGGCGAGGTCGGCGGGGAAGGTTCGCATGGCTGAATTCAAGCATGTGTTCGAATTTCGAGTCCACCGAGGAGTCCGCGTCGACGGCGTGGAGGGCAGGCCCCAGGGCCTCAGAAGGGCTCATGGGAGGATTCGGGCAGCACTCGCTCAGGGTGTCTTCGGGGCGGACTGCCTCGCGCTCTTGTTCCTGTTGGTCTCCGTGGCGCTCCGCGCCGCGCCGGCGGGCGCGCTCTTCCGTCTCGGGGCCTTCTCTGTGCCCGAGTCCGTGCGGGGCGGTGCTTTCCGCGTCGTCGCGGTCGGCCACTTGAACTCGATCTCGAGCTCGATCTCCCCGCTGCCGATCTCCACCTCGATCTCGCTGCGCAGGTCGTCGGGGATTCGCAGGCTCAGCGTCCCGGGGCTGAGTTCCAGTTCGGCGTCCCCGCCTTCCCTCAGCGCCTCTGCGAGCGCCGTGAGCTGGTCGGCGGCCTCTTGGCGTGACAGCGAGCGCTTCTGCTCAAACTTGAGATCCTTCATCGGTGACCTCCGATTTGGAGCGATAAGCCAGACAGAACCCATTTTGTCGCGATACGCAGGAGTGGCCCACCCGGGTGCGGATGTCCTCTCCTCCTCCCTCCTCGTGGCGATCGGCCTTGATGCTTGCCGTCCTCTTCGGCTTCCGCCATCAAGGCACCTCTCTCCGAGGTCCGTCCCATGGCTTCCGTTCGGCTGGATGGTTCGGTTTCGTCTTCTCAGCGCAGTTGCTGGGCCAGTCCGACGATGATGCCCGCCGGGCCGCGGAGGTAGCAGAGCAGATAGCTGTCCTCGAACCGGGCGATCCGGCCGACGAGTTCGGCGCCGTGAGGGCGCAGGCGGGCAACAGTGTCCTCGATGTCGTCGACGGCGAACATGACGCGGTGCGTGCCCAGAATGTTGTGCGGCCGGTTGCGCGGCCCGGCGCTGATCACCGCGGGGCTGTGGTACTTCGCCAGCTCGAGCCGGCTGTGACCGTCCGGGGTCCGGACCATCGCGATGTCGCAGCGGACGCCGTCGAGTCCGGTGCACTGGTCGGCGACGAGACCCTCGACCTCCGCCCTGCCCTCCAGCTCCATACCGAGTTCCACGAAGAACGCGATGGCGGCCTCCATGTCCTCGACGACGATGCCGACGTTGTCCATCCGCTGAATCGCCATGCTGGTCTCTCCTTCTTCCTGGTGCGGCCGGTGGTGGCCGCTGATGTCCCTGGGACGGGGCCGGTGGGACGTTCTCACGTTGGTTGCTGCGCTCTACGAGGTACAGATCAAGCATGAGAACGAGCGGTGACGGCTACTAGCGACATTCGTAGACAGCGGCAGCCGCAGGTCACCCATGTGGATCTGCGACACTGGTGGAGCCATGCCTAAGCCCGGAGAACTCACATTCGTCGCCCCGCGCGGAGCCAAGAAGCCGCCGCTGCATCTTGCCGATCTCACGCCTGCCGAGCGCAAGGAAGCCGTTGCCGAGATCGGTGAGAAGCCGTTTCGCGCCAAGCAGCTCTCGCAGCACTACTTCGCGCGGTACGCGCACGACCCAGAGCAGTGGACCGACATCCCCGCCGGGTCGCGCGGCAAGCTGCGGGAGGCGTTGCTTCCGGAGCTCATGACCGTCGTGCGGCATCTGTCGACGGACGAGGGCACCACCCGTAAGACGCTGTGGCGGCTGTTCGACGGGACGCTCGTCGAGTCGGTGCTGATGCGGTACCCGGACCGGGTGACCATGTGCATCAGCTCGCAGGCGGGGTGCGGGATGAACTGCCCGTTCTGCGCCACCGGGCAGGCCGGACTCGACCGCAATCTGTCCACCGCCGAGATCGTCCACCAGATCGTGGACGGCATGCGGGCGCTGCGCGACGGTGAGGTGCCAGGCGGGCCCTCGCGGCTGTCGAACATCGTCTTCATGGGCATGGGCGAGCCCCTGGCCAACTACAAGCGCGTCGTCGGGGCCATCCGCGCGCTGACCGACCCCGAGCCGGACGGGCTCGGGCTGTCGCAGCGTGGGATCACCGTCTCGACGGTCGGCCTGGTGCCGGCGATCCACCGCTTCGCCGACGAGGGCTTCAAGTGCCGGCTGGCCATCTCGCTGCACGCCCCGGACGACGAACTGCGCGACACCCTCGTCCCCGTCAACACCCGCTGGAAGGTGCGCGAGGTGCTCGACGCCGGGTTCGACTACGTCCAGAAGTCCGGGCGGCGGCTGTCCATCGAGTACGCGCTCATCCGGGACATCAACGACCAGGCCTGGCGCGGTGACCGGCTCGGCCGGCTGCTCAAGGGCAAGCCGGTGCACGTCAACCTCATCCCGCTGAACCCGACCCCGGGCTCCAAGTGGACCGCGTCCCGGCCCGAGGACGAGAAGGCGTTCGTCGAGGCCATCGCCGCCCATGGTGTACCGGTGACGATCCGGGACACCCGTGGTCAGGAGATCGACGGGGCGTGTGGTCAGCTCGCCGCCACCGAGCGGTAGTCTGACGCCGTACACATCTTCATATTCCGGCAGGGGAGCGCCACAGCGCTGAGAGTGCGGGACAGTCCGCAGACCCTCTGAACCTCGCCCAGGTCATTCTGGGTAGGGAGATCGGTCGTCACTCAAGCTGTTGCGCCCTGCCCGGGAACCCGTTCCAGGTCCCGGGCAGGGCCGCGTCTCTTCCTGGTCAGCCAGGAGGAAAATCAGTGAGCACCACCAAGAAATTCACCGCCGCCGTCGTCGGGCTCGGCCTGGTCACGCTGTCCGCGTGCGGGTCCTCGGAGTCCGGCGGCGACGGCTCGGACTCCAGGACGGTCACCCTCGTCAGCCACGACTCGTGGGTCGTGTCCAAGAGCGTGATCGCCGCCTTCGAGAAGCAGTCCGGCTACGAGGTCAGGGTCCTCAAGGACGGGGACGCCGGCCAGGCCGTCAACAAGGCCGTCCTGACCAAGGACAACCCGCAGGGCGACGTCCTCTTCGGCGTCGACAACACCCTGCTCTCCCGCGCGCTCGACAACGGCCTCTTCCAGCCGTACGAGGCGAAGGGCGCCGACATGGTCCTGCCCGAGTACTGGGCCGACCAGGACCAGCACCGTGTCACGCCCGTCGACACCGGCGACATCTGCGTCAACTACGACAAGGCCTACTTCAGCGAGCGCAGGCTGGACCCGCCGAAGACCCTGGACGACCTGGCCGATCCCGCGTACAAGAACCTCCTGGTCACCGAGAACGCCTCCACCTCCTCGCCCGGTCTCGGCTTCCTGCTCGGCACCGCCGCCAAGTACGGCGACGACGGCTGGGCGGACTACTGGAAGAAGCTCAAGGCGAACGGCGTGAAGGTCGTCGACGGCTGGGAGCAGGCGTACAACGAGGAGTTCTCGGGTTCCGCGAGCGGCAGGAAGGCCGGCGGCGACCGGCCGTTGGTGGTGTCCTACGCCTCCTCGCCGCCCGCCGAGGTCCTCTTCGCCGACCCGAAGCCGAAGACCGCCCCGACCGGCGTGGCCATGGGCACCTGCTTCCGCCAGGTCGAGTACGCCGGGCTGCTCAGCAACGCGAAGAACCCCGAGGGCGGCAAGGCGCTCCTCGACTTCATGCTCACCAAGCAGTTCCAGGACGACCTGCCGCTGAACATGTTCGTCTACCCGGTGCGGGAGGCCGCCCAGGTGCCCCAGGAGTTCGTGGAGTTCGGCCCGCAGGCCGAGGATCCCCAGACCATGGACCCGGCGAAGATCGCCGAAAACCGTGACGAGTGGGTCAAGGCGTGGACGTCGCTGGTACTGAAGTAGGCCGCGAGGCACGGGCCGGCACGGCTTCCAGGGCGCGCGGGAACGCGGCGCGGCTCGGGCTTCTCGCCCTGCCCGTCGCGTTCTTCGCGGTCTTCTTCGCCTACCCCGTCGCCGCGATCGTCGGCCGCGGGCTGAAGGCCGACGGGACCTGGCGGTTCGGGCGGCTCGCCGACGTGCTCACCCAGTCCGACATCCGGCACGTCCTGTGGTTCACCACCTGGCAGGCGCTCGCCTCGACCGCGCTGACGCTGCTGATCGCGCTGCCGGGCGCCTATGTGTTCGCCCGCCTCGACTTCCCCGGCAAGCAGGTGCTGCGGGCGGTCGTGACGGTGCCGTTCGTGTTGCCGACTGTCGTGGTCGGAACGGCCTTCCTGGCACTGGTCGGACGCGGCGGGTTGCTGGACGACCTGTGGGGCGTACGGCTGGACACCACGGTGTGGGCGATCCTGCTCGCGCACGTCTTCTTCAACTACGCGGTCGTCGTACGGACGGTCGGCGGGCTCTGGGCGCAGCTCGACCCCCGCCAGGAGGAGGCCGCGCGGATGCTCGGGGCCTCACGCCTGGGCGCCTGGCGGAGCGTCACCCTGCCCGCGCTGGGGCCGGCCGTGGCCGCCGCCGCGCTGATGGTGTTCCTGTTCACCTTCACCTCCTTCGGTGTGGTGCAGATCCTCGGCGGGCCCACCTTCTCCACTCTCGAAGTCGAGATCTACCGGCAGACCACGGAGGTCTTCGACCTCGCCACCGCCGCCGTGCTGACCATGGTCCAGTTCGCGGCGGTGGGCGCGGTGCTCGCCGTGCACGCCTGGACCGTACGGCGCCGGGAGACCGCCCTGCGGCTGGTGGACGCGTCCGTGACCGCGCGCCGGCCGCGCGGGGCCGGGCAGTGGGCTCTGCTCGCCGGTGTCCTGGCCGTCGTCGCCCTGCTGATCCTGCTGCCGCTGGCCGTGCTGGTGCAGCGCTCGCTCGATGCCCCCGGCTTCGGCTACTACCGGGCGCTGACCAGCGAGGACGGCGGCACCTTCCTCGTCCCGCCGATCGACGCGATCGGCAACTCGCTGTCGTACGCGGTCGTCGCCACCGCGATCGCCGTGCTGGTCGGCGGGCTCGCCGCGGTGGCGCTGACCCGGCGCGACGCGGGGCGGTTCGTGCGCGGGTTCGACGCGCTGCTGATGCTGCCGCTGGGCGTGTCCGCGGTGACGGTCGGGTTCGGGTTCCTGATCGCCCTCGACGAGCCGCCGCTGAACCTGCGAGCCTCGTGGATCCTGGTGCCGCTGGCGCAGGCGCTGGTCGGGGTGCCGTTCGTCGTGCGGACCATGCTGCCGGTGCTGCGGGCGGTCGACGTACGGCTGCGTGAGGCGGCGGCGGTGCTCGGGGCGTCGCCGTGGCGGGCCTGGCGTGAGGTGGATCTGCCGATGGTGCGGCGGGCGCTGCTGGTCGCGGCCGGATTCGCCTTCGCGGTGTCGCTGGGGGAGTTCGGGGCGACGGTGTTCATCGCACGTCCGGACAACCCGACCCTGCCGGTCGCCGTGGCGCGGCTGCTGGGACGACCCGGCGACCTCAACTACGGCCAGGCCATGGCCCTTTCGACGATTCTGATGGTGGTGTGCGCGGCGGCGCTGCTGGTGCTGGAGCGGCTGCGGACCGACCGGACGGGGGAGTTCTGATGCTGCTCGGCCTGGAGAACGCGACCGTGCGGTTCGGTGGGCGGCCGGTACTCGACGACGTCGACCTGGAGGTCGCCGAGCACGAGGTGGTGTGCGTGCTCGGGCCCAGTGGCAGCGGCAAGTCGACGCTGTTGCGGGCCGTCGCAGGGCTGCAACAGCTGGACGCCGGGCGGGTACTGCTCGACGGCCGCGACCAGTCCCGTGTGCCCGCGCATCAGCGGGGCGTCGGGCTGATGTTCCAGGACCACCAGCTGTTCCCCCAGCGGGACGTGGGCGGCAACGTGGCCTTCGGGCTGCGGATGCGCGGGGCGCCGAAGGCACAGCGACAGGCGCGGGTGACGGAGTTGCTGGAGCTGGTCGGGCTGCCGGGTGCCGCGCGCCGGGCGGTCGCCGCGCTGTCCGGCGGCGAGCAGCAGCGCGTGGCGCTGGCCCGGGCGCTGGCGCCCAGGCCCCGGCTGCTGATGCTGGACGAGCCGCTCGGCCAGCTGGACCGGTCGCTGCGGGAACGGCTCGTCGTGGAACTGCGCGAACTGTTCGGCCGGTTGGGGACGACGGTGCTCGCGGTGACCCATGACCAGGGGGAGGCCTTCGCGCTGGCCGACCGGGTGGTGGTGATGCGGGACGGGCGCATCGCCCAGTCCGGTACGCCGCTTCAGGTGTGGCAGCGGCCCGCGGACGAGTTCGTGGCGCGCTTCCTGGGCTTCGAGAACGTCACCGAAGCGACGGTGAGCGCGCAGGCCGCGGACACGGTGTGGGGGAAGCTGCCGGTGCCGGAGGGCGCGGCGCAGGGGGCGCGGACGGTGCTCGTACGGCCCGCCGGTGTGCGTCTGGTCGCCCCGGACGCCGGGCTGCGGTGCACGGTGGCCGCGCGGACGTTCAAGGGCACCCATGTCGCCGTACATCTGCAACCGGTGGACGGGGAACCGCGGTTGGAGGCGGCGTGTGCGCTGCGGGACGCGCCCGAGGTGGGGGGGACCGTGGGCGTCGCGTTCGACGCGGCGGAAATCGTGGTGCTGGGCCGATCCGAGGGATCGTAGGGTGCGGGCATGACGTGGAGGTCCCCGAGGACCAGGTGCCGGGCGGTGCGGGGCCCGCGGCCCGCGGGGACGCGGCCGCGCTGGACGCCTGGCTGGCCGAGACCGGCGAGATGGTCGTGGGCACGCTGCGGGAGGCGGGCCCGGACGCCGCGGTATGGGGGTGGGCCGGCGTGCCCGGCGCCGGGTTCGGGGCCCGGCGGATGACTCACGAGATCACCGTCCACCAGGCCGACGCCGCACTGGCCGCCGGGCTGTCGTACGAGGTGGCGCCCAAGGTGGCCGCGGACGCGATCGACGAGTGGCTGCAGATCGTGGAGTTCGCGCAGCGGACGATGCCGAAGGAGGCGGCGCGGGAGCTGCGCGGCGCCGGGAGGAGCATCCATCTGCACGCCACGGACGCCGGCCCGGAGCTGAACGCCGAGTGGCTGGTCGAGCTGACCGAGGAGGGATTGGTCTGGCGGCGCGGGCACGAGAAGGCGACGGTGGCGCTGCGCGGACCGCTCACCTCGGTGCTGCTGGCGTTCTACCGGCGGCTGCCGCTGGACAGTGCGGAGGTGGAGGTGCTGGGGGAGCGGGAGTTGCTGGAGTTCTGGCTGGAGCGGGCGACGTTCGACTGAGGGCCTGAGGGCCTGAGGGCCTGAGGGTCTGAGGGGGCTGAGGGGTCTGAAGGCTTGAGGGATCTGAGGGACCCGAGGTATCCCGCGGGGCGTCCGGCGGATCCCCCCCCCGGCGCCATGACCGCTCGTACGGCGGATGGCCCGCCCCCTGCGAAGGGGACGGGCCATCGTCGTTCACACCGTGCGCGAGGGATCAGCGGTCGCTGTTCGCCCCACGGCGGCGCATGCCGAGGAAGACCGCGCCGCCACCCACGACGACCAGGGCCGCCGCGATGCCGGCGATCATGCCGGTGCTGGAGTTGGCGCCGGTCTCGGCGAGGTTGGAGTCACCGACCGCGGGGGACGGCGCGTTGCTCGGGGCGTCCGCGGGCGGGGTGCTGTCGTCCTCGGAGGGCGTCGGGGCGGGGCTGTCGGACTCGGCCGGGGTCGAGGGGGTGTCCGAGGGCTCCGATGCCGTCTCCGACGGCGTCGGCTCCGGGGTGTCCTCGGTGGTGCAGGCCGTGGCCGGGGTGACCAGGTCGGGCTTGATGTCCTCGTCGACCTGGTTGCCGGCCTTGACGTGGACGCGGTACGTCGCGTTCGGCTTCCAGTCCTCGGCGAAGGTGATCGTGACGCCCTCGCGCGAGCCCTTGACCTCCTGGGAGCCGACGAGCCGCTCGTCGGCGCCCTTGTTCTCCAGGTAGACCGACACGGTCGCCGGGGTCCCCGACGGGTCCTTGTCGGTGACCGTGATGACGCCCTTGGTGCCCTCGCACTCCGCCGCGGCGGAGAACTCACTGATGTTGCAGGCGAGCGCGTTGCCCGCGACACCGAGCGCGAGCGCGGCCGAGGCGGCGGTGACACCGAGGATGCGCACGGAACGGCGTGCGTTACGGCGATTTATGGACACGTTTGTCCTTCATGGGATGCGCAAATTGCGGGGGGCTGAGGGGGAGATGAGGCGCCAGCACCGGCCGGGCCCACCACCCCCACGAGGCTCACAGGTTTATAAGCGCTCCATAAGCAGTGTCAATCCGTCGGGGCTTCCCGGCGGTTGCCTTTGCCCTCTTATTAACTGCCCAGACGTTTCAACGCGGCCGGAGCCTCCTCGATCCGGTCGACCAGCGCGATGCGTGCCTCCATCGACCGCTCCCGGGCCAGCGACCGCAGCAGCGGCCAGGTGGGGAGCCGCTCCGTCCAGTGCTCACGGTCCACCAGAACCATGGGGGTGGGTTCGCCGCGGGACTCGTAGTAGTTCGGCGTCGCGTTGTCGAATATCTCCTGAACGGTTCCGGCGGCGCCCGGCAGGAACACCACGCCCGCGGTGCAGCGGGCCAGCAGGCCGTCCTCGCGGGTGGCGTTGGCGAAGTACTTGGCGATGTGCGCGGCGAAGGCGTTCGGCGGCTCGTGGCCGTAGAACCAGGTCGGGATGCCGACCGAGGGCCCGCCGTCCGGCCAGCGCTCCCGCACCTCGAAGGCGGCACGGGCCCAGTCGGTGATCGAAGGGACGAACTTCGGCGTCTTCGCGAGGAGTTGCAGCGCCTGGTCCAGCATCCCGTCGGAGTGCGGGGCGGCGTAGGCGCCGAGGTTCGCCGCCTCCATCGCGCCGGGGCCACCGCCGGTGGCGACGGTGAACCCGGCGCGCGCCAGCTCACGACCCAGGCGCGCGGCACCGGCGTACGCCTCCGAGCCGCGCGCCATCGCGTGCCCACCCATGACCCCCGCCACCCGGGCGCCGAAGAGGAGTTCGTCCAGCGCGTCGGAGACGGCGTCGTCGTGCACGGCGCGGAGCATCGACGCGAAGACGTCGCCGTCGGCCTTCGTCCGCTGGAACCAGGCGTAGGACAGCGCGTCCGGAGTGCCCTCGTAGCCCTCCGCCAGGCCCTCGAACAGCTCGTCGGGCGTGTAGACGAAGCCGCGGTACGGGTCGAAGGGCAGGTCGGGTATGGGCGGGAAGACCAGGGCGCCGGCGGCGGCCACCCGGGTGGCCGCGGCGTCGGTCATGGCGCAGCCGAGGAAGACGGCGCCGGTGACGTCGACGGAGAGCAGCGCGTCCGTACGGTCCGTCAGGTCGACGGCCTGGATCCGGAATCTGGCCAGCGTGCCCTGGGCGGCGAGGACCTCGTCGAACTCGGCGAGGGACTCGATCTCGCGGTCGTGGGAGGCGGTGTGGGGGGCGTGGGCGGGTGGTGTCGGGTGCACCCGCCCATGCTAGGCGCGCGTGTCGCTCAGCCCTCGACGGCCGCCGGGTCCATCCACACGACCTCCCAGGTGTGCCCGTCCAGGTCGTCGAAGGCACGGCCGTACATGAAGCCGTGGTCCTGGGTCTCGCCGGTGGCGGAGCCGCCGGCCGCGATCGCGTTGTCCACCAGCTCGTCGACCTTCTCGCGGCTCTCCGCGCTCAGGCACAGCAGCACCTGACTGGACTTCGTCGCGTCCACGATCTCCTTCTTCGTGAACCCGCCGTACTTCTGCTTCGTGAGCAGCATGGCCACGATCGTGTCGCTGATCACGACCGAGGCGGCGGACTCGTCGCTGAACTGCTCGTTGATCGAGTAGCCGAGCTGCGTGAAGAACTTCTTCGAGGCGTCGAGGTCGTTCACGGGCAGGTTCACGAAGATCATCTGCTGGTACATCTCTGGTCTCTCCCGTCGGTGTTGTGCCGTTCGGTGGGATAGACCGGGGGCCGGTGCGGAACTCATCGCCGGCCGGAGTTTTTTTCGCACGGACTTTTCAGCGGGTCAGCGGCTGCGCCGCGAGGGCGGCGACGACCAGGGTCAGCGGCGCGAACAGGGTGACCAGGGCGGCGGCGCGCAGCGTGGCGGCGGCCCGCAGCATGGCCGTGGGGGCGCCGAGGCGGAGCAGGGCGGCCGTCGTGTCGGCGCGGGCGTGCTTGGCCTCCACGGCGGCCGTGAGCAGGGTGGCCAGGGTGCATCCGGCCACGAGGAGCGCGCCGAGGGTGGTGAGGGGGCCGAAGGTGGGTCCGTCCGGGTTCTGCAGGGCGGCCATGGCGTAGGCGGCCGACGCGACCGCGCAGACGATGCCCAGGGGGCGGCCGATGCGGGAGGACTCCTCCATCAGGACGCGGCCCGCGAGCAGGCGCAGCGCGCCGGGGCGGACGGTCTGGAGGAAGTGGCCGCAGGCATGGGTGAGCCCGGGGCCGGCCAGGGCGAGGCCGACGGCGGTGAGGAGCCAGCCGAGGAGGACGCCCACGGGCCCGCTGGTGAGGCCGCCGGGCATGTCGGTGGTGGCGGTGGTGTGGCCGGCGTAGGCCTCCACGGCGAGGCCGGCGGCGAGGGTCGAGATGCCCCACGGGAGGGCCGCGGTGGGGTTGGGGCGCCTGCCCTGGGGCTCGAAGGCGACGGGCACCCGGCCCAGGGGGTCCGCCGGGGTGTCCGGTGCCTGCGGGGCGTCGCCGTTGCGCGGCACGGGTGCCACCCCGGCCGTGCGGAGGGCCGGCTGCTCGGCGGCCACCGCGGTGGTTGCCCCCGCCGTGTCCGCCGGGACACCGTCCGCCCGCTGCGCGTCGTTGCCCGCGCCGCGCCGCAGACGGGCGCCGAAACGGCCGTACGCCCCGAACGTCTCCCGCATCGCCCCGGTCCCGTACGCCCCGAAGCGGCCGAACGCCGTGCGCGTGCCGCCCGACTGAGCCGGGCGGGCCTCGCGCGGGCGCAGGACCAGGGCCACCGACAGGGACGCGGCGGCCGGGACCAGACAGAGCAGGGTCAGGGCGCCGGCCACCGGGAGGGACCGGTCCGCCGCCAGGAACTGGGCTCCCGCTCCGTCGAAGGGCATGCCCGTGATGGTGCCGCGCAGGTGCAGGAAGAAGAGCAGGGCCAGCATCGAGCCCAGGGCCGTGGACAGGGCCGTCGTCGTGGCCGAGATGGTCATCAGGCGGGCCGGGCCCAGGCCGATCGCCGACAGACCCGGGCGCGGGCGGGTGCCGGGGTCGGTGCGGGCCACGGCGACGGCGAACTGGACCGTGGCGGCCAGCGGGACCGTGCACCAGGCCAGGCGGAGCACGGCTGCGGGGGGATCGTCCGGGTGGCCGAGCGCGTAGCCGAGGGTGCACAGCAGGAGGAAGCCCGTGCCGGCCGACGCCGCCGCGACGAGGAGCCGGCGCAGCTGGACCGCCGGACGGGCGCTGCGGGTCAGACGGAGAGCGAGCACGCGGCCCGGCCTTCCGTCTCGGCGACCGGCGGCAGCTGCAGGGTGGTGACGCACCGCCCGTCCAGCAGGGAGACCGTACGGTCGGCGAGGGCCGCGGTCGTCGGGTCGTGGGTGGCCAGGACCACGGTGATGCCGTGTGAGCGGGCCGCCGTGGTGAGGGTGCGCAGCACGTGCCCGCGGTCGGCGTGGTGCAGCGGCGCGGTGGGCTCGTCGGCGAACAGGACCGTCGGCGCGGGAGCCAGCGCACGGGCGATGCACACCCGCTGCCGCTCCGCCTGACGCAGTGCGTGCGGGCGCTTGCGGGCGCAGTCACCGACGTCGAGGCGGTCCAGCCACTCCCGCGCCACCGTCTTGGCACGCCGCCGGCTGGTGCCGCGCAGCATCAGCGGGAGCGCGGCGTTCTCCCAGACGTTCAGTTCCGGTACGAGGACGGGGGCGGGGTCGATCCAGCCGAACCGGTCGCGGCGCAGCCGCTCGCGGGCGACGGGGCCCATGGTGTGCACGGGCACGCTGTTGAACCAGACCTCGCCGCCCTTGGGGCGCAGCAGGCCCGACAGGCAGGCCAGGAGTGTGCTCTTGCCGCTGCCGCGCGGGCCGGTGACGGCGAGGATCTCCGCCTCCTGGATGCCCAGCGAGACGCCGCTGAGCGCAGGAGTGCCGTCGGGGTGCTGGAAGTGCAGGGCGCGTGCCCAGAGGACGTCGTTGTCCGGCGGAGCCACCATGGGCGTACACCTCAGTTCTGATCCGTATGTGCCGTGCCGGGTCCCTCGTGCGGGGGAACGAAGGCTGGGCCGATCGGTCACTGGGCACGCTAGGCAGCGGCCACCGGGCTCCCGGACAGCACACGGCCCCGGGCCGCCGTTCTCACTCGAACGGACGGCGCCGGGGCCGTCGACGATCATCCCGAAGGAAGATCACCGCGTCAGCTGATCACAGCTTCGTCCACGCCTCCGTCAGGGTGGCCCGCAGGATCTGTTCGATCTCGTCGAAGGTCTCCTGGTTGGAGATCAGCGGCGGCGCGAGCTGGATGACCGGGTCGCCGCGGTCGTCGGCACGGCAGTACAGGCCGTTGTCGAACAGGGCCTTGGACAGGAAGCCGTACAGGACCCGCTCGGTCTCCTCGTCGTCGAAGGACTCCTTCGTCGCCTTGTCCTTCACCAGCTCGATGCCGTAGAAGAAGCCGTTGCCGCGGACGTCGCCGACGATCGGCAGGTCGTGCAGCTTCTGCAGGGTCTGCAGGAAGGCGCCCTCGTTGTCCAGCACGTGCTGGGTGAGGTTCTCGCGCTCGAAGAGGTCGAGGTTGGCGATGCCCACGGCCGCGGAGACCGGGTGGCCGCCGAACGTGTAGCCGTGCAGGAAGGTGTTGTCGCCCTTGTAGAACGGCTCGGCGAGCCGGTCGGAGACGATGCACGCGCCGATCGGGGAGTAGCCCGATGTCATGCCCTTGGCGCAGGTGATCATGTCCGGTACGTAGCCGAACTTGTCGCAGGCGAACATCGTGCCGAGCCGGCCGAAGGCGCAGATGACCTCGTCCGACACGAGCAGCACGTCGTACTGGTCGCAGATCTCGCGCACGCGCTGGAAGTAGCCGGGCGGCGGCGGGAAGCAGCCACCGGCGTTCTGCACCGGCTCCAGGAAGACGGCGGCGACCGTCTCCGGGCCCTCGAAGAGGATCTGCTGCTCGATCTGGTCGGCGGCCCAGCGGCCGAAGGCCTCGGGGTCGTCGCCGTGGATCGGGGCGCGGTAGATGTTGGTGTTCGGCACCTTGTGCGCGCCCGGGACGAGCGGCTCGAAGGGGGCCTTCAGGGCGGGCAGGCCGGTGATGGACAGGGCGCCCTGCGGGGTGCCGTGGTAGGCGACCGCGCGGGAGATGACCTTGTACTTGGTCGGCTTGCCCTGCAGCTTGAAGTACTGCTTGGCGAGCTTCCAGGCGGTCTCGACGGCCTCGCCGCCGCCGGTGGTGAAGAAGACCTTGTTGAGATCGCCCGGGGCGTGGTCGGCGAGGCGCTCGGCCAGCTCGACGGCCTTGGGGTGGGCGTAGGACCAGACGGGGAAGAACGCCAGCTCCTGGGCCTGCTTGAACGCGGTCTCGGCCAGCTCGACGCGGCCGTGACCGGCCTGGACCACGAACAGACCCGCCAGACCGTCGAGGTAGCGCTTGCCCTTGTCGTCGTAGATGTAGGTGCCCTCGCCGCGCACGATCGTCGGCACGGGCGAGTTCTCGTACGAGGACATCCGGGTGAAGTGCATCCACAGGTGGTCGTACGCGGATTTGCTGAGGTCCTTGGTACTCACGGTTATCGGGTTCCCCACATGTAGGTCTGCTTCTTGAGCTTGAGGTAGACGAAGCTCTCGGTGGAGCGCACGCCGGGCAGCGCCCGGATGCGTTTGTTGATGACGTCCAGCAGGTGGTCGTCGTCCTCGCAGACGATCTCGGCGAGGATGTCGAACGAGCCCGCGGTCATCACCACGTACTCGACTTCCGACATGCCGGTCAGGGCGTCGGCCACGCTCTCCGTGTCGCCCTCGACGTTGACCCCGACCATCGCCTGCCGGCGGAAGCCCACGGTGAGCGGGTCCGTGACGGCGACGATCTGCATCACGCCCTGGTCGAGCAGCTTCTGGACGCGCTGGCGCACGGCCGCCTCGGACAGGCCGACGGCCTTGCCGATGGCGGCGTACGGCCGGCGGCCGTCCTCCTGGAGCTGTTCGATGATCGCGAGGGAGACGGCGTCCAGCTGGGGGGTGCCGTTCCGGGACTCGCGGGAGGACTCACGAAAGGACTCGCGGAGATCCCGCGAGTTCCTCTGGTCTGCGCTTCGACTGGCCACGGCCACACTGTGCACGACGTCTCGACAGTTTCGCAAGGCGGCATCGATGAAATTCGTTGTGTGCGCGTTCGAATCTTGCGGATATCGCAGATCTGGCGCCTCGGGGGGTGTTGAAACCGTGGGACTACCGATTAGGGTGGGTGTCTCAGTGATGGGACACCCGAAACCTGGAGGGCCGGCAGTGAGCACCGAGCTGCGTCGTCTGCGCAACTACATCGACGGAGAGTTCCGGGACGCCGCCGACGGACGGACCACCGAGGTGGTGAATCCGGCGACCGGCGACGCGTACGCCACCGCGCCGCTGTCCGGGCAGGCCGACGTCGACGCCGCGATGGCGGCCGCCGAGGCCGCGTTCCCGGCCTGGCGTGACACGACCCCGGCCGAGCGGCAGAAGGCCCTCCTGAAGATCGCGGACGCGTTCGAGACGCGTGCCGAGGAGCTGATCGCGGCCGAGGTGGAGAACACGGGCAAGCCGACCGGGCTGACCCGCTCCGAGGAGATCCCGCCGATGGTCGACCAGATCCGCTTCTTCGCGGGTGCGGCCCGGATGCTGGAGGGTCGCTCCGCCGGTGAGTACATGGAAGGGCTGACCTCGATCGTCCGCCGTGAGCCGGTCGGCGTCTGCGCGCAGGTCGCGCCGTGGAACTACCCGATGATGATGGCCGTCTGGAAGTTCGCCCCGGCGATCGCGGCGGGCAACACCGTGGTGCTGAAGCCGTCCGACACCACCCCCGCCTCCACCGTGCTCATCGCGGAGATCCTCGGGGAGATCCTCCCCAAGGGCGTCTTCAACGTGATCTGCGGTGACCGTGACACCGGCCGCATGATGGTCGAGCACCCGACTCCGGCGATGGCCTCCATCACCGGCTCGGTGCGCGCCGGAATGTCGGTGGCCGAGTCCGCCGCCAAGGACGTCAAGCGGGTCCACCTGGAGCTGGGCGGCAAGGCGCCTGTCGTGGTCTTCGAGGACACCGACATCGCGAAGGCCGTCGAGGACATCTCCGTGGCGGGCTTCTTCAACGCCGGGCAGGACTGCACGGCGGCCACCCGCGTGCTGGTGCACGAGGCGATCCACGACGAGTTCGTGCAGGCGCTCGCCAAGGCCGCGGCCGAGACCAAGACCGGTGAGCCGGACGACGAGGACGTGCTGTACGGCCCGCTGAACAACCCGAACCAGCTCAAGCAGGTCACCGGCTTCATCGAGCGGCTGCCCGCGCACGCCAAGGTCGAGGCCGGCGGTCACCAGGTCGGCGACAAGGGCTACTTCTACGCCCCGACCGTCGTCTCCGGCCTGAAGCAGGACGACGAGATCGTCCAGAACGAGGTCTTCGGCCCGGTCATCACCGTCCAGTCATTCCGCGACGAGGACCAGGCCGTCGAGTACGCCAACGGCGTCGAGTACGCCCTCGCCTCGTCCGTCTGGACCAAGGACCACGGCCGTGCGATGCGGATGTCGAAGAAGCTCGACTTCGGCTGTGTGTGGATCAACACCCACATCCCGCTGGTCGCCGAGATGCCGCACGGCGGCTTCAAGAAGTCCGGCTACGGCAAGGACCTGTCGGCGTACGGCTTCGACGACTACACGCGGATCAAGCACGTGATGACGTCGCTGGACGCGTAGCGCTCCGCGGCTCCCCGAAGAGCTCGGCCCCGGACGGAGGACGGACCGTCCGGGGCCGAGGTGCGTCATGCGGGTGACCCCGCGCCGGGTCTTCCGGGTCCTGGGCGCCCGGGGAGTCCTGGGAGTCCTCGGTGTCCGGGGTGATCGACAAGGTGTCCGCGCCGCGTGAAGGGGCTTGACGCGGCGTCCTGGCCTCCGCCAGTTACGAGGAGACCGCCGCCCTGGCCGAGAACCCCCTGATCTTCCCGGACACCTCGATGCGCCGACGCCTCGCGATCGCACGCGACATCGCCCCACAGGAGCGGGTGGAGTTCGCGCGGCGGTGGAACGGGATCGTGGGGTTGTGAGGTCGGGGACGCGCGACCCGGGGTGCGAGGTGCGGGGTCTGCGGCGCCAGGGGAGCGGGACGTGAGGTGGGCGGCGCCGGGTGCGGTGGTTCAGGCCGCCGGGCGTACCAGGCCCGTCTCGTAGCGAAAGCCATCAGCGACTCCTGCGGGTGAGGGGCGAGGTCGTCGTGATCATCCTCAAGCGGTACGGCCACCCCCCGGATCGTCGGCGAGGACGATCCCGCCCCTCGTGGAGAACCCCGACAACTTCCCCCGCAGGCAAGGGAGTTGTGGGGGGTCGGCCCTAGGGGAGCTGGTCGACGGGCGGTCGGGCAGCCGTGCGCAGGGTGCACAGCGCGTCGACGCGGTTGGTGGTGATCGAGTCGACGCCCAGGGCGAGGAGGCGGCGCATGGTGCGGCGGGTGTCGGGGGTCCAGACGGACAGCAGGTAGCCGTCCTTGCGGACGCGCTCCGACACGGCACGACTCACCAGTCCGAAGCGGTAGTTGAGCCAGCGCGGGCGTACGGCGTCCAGCAGGGCCGGGCGCGGTGGCGCGAGGGTCGTCCAGGTGAGGGCGATCTCGGCGGCCGGGTCGGCGGCCCGTACCGCGAGCATCGCCGTGGCGCCCGCGCAGTAGTACACGCGGTCCGCCGCCCCGCAGTCCCGTACGACGTCCACGACCCGGCGGGCCGCCCGGACGTCGGGCGTGCCCGGCAGGTCGAGCATGACCCGGTGCCCGTCGGTCGCCGTGAGCGCCTCCGTGAGCGTCGGCACCCGGCCCGCGGTCAGCCCCCGCACCTCGTCCGCCGACAGCGACAGCAGCGGCCGGTCGTGCTCCCACAGCCGCTTCAGCGTCTCGTCGTGCAGCAGTACCGGCACTCCGTCCCGGGTCAGCCGTACGTCGATCTCCACCGCGTCCGCGCCCAGTCGGAGCGCGGAACGCAGGGAGTCGATCGTGTTCTCGCGGAAGTGGTAGGGGGCACCGCGGTGGGCCACGGCGGTCACGTTCGGCATGGAGCCATTGTGGTGGTGGCTCAGCGCGCGAGCCAGGCCGAGGTGTACTCGTCGATCTCGGCCTTGATACGGCCCTTGCCGGCCTCGTCCAGGAACGACGCCTCCACCGCGTTCGTCGCGAGGTCCGCCAGACCGCGCTCGTCGAGGTCGAGGAGGCGGGCGGCGACGGCGTACTCGCCGTTGAGGTCGGTGCCGAACATCGGCGGGTCGTCGGAGTTGATCGTGACCAGGACGCCGGCCCGCGTGAACTCCTTGATGGGGTGCTCCTCGAGGGTGCGGACCGCGCGGGTGGCGATGTTGGAGGTGGGGCACACCTCCAGCGCGATCCGGTGCTCGGCGAGGTGCGCCAGCAGCTTCGGGTCCTGCGCGGAACTGGTGCCGTGCCCGATGCGCTCGGCGCGCAGATGGGTCAGCGCGTCCCACACCGTCTCCGGGCCGGTCGTCTCACCGGCGTGCGGCACGGAGCGCAGACCTGCGGCGATGGCACGGTCGAAGTACGGCTTGAACTGCGGCCGCGGCACGCCGATCTCGGGCCCGCCGAGCCCGAAGGAGACCAGTCCCTCGGGGCGCAGCCGGTCGTCGGTGGCCAGCCGTGTGGTCTCCTCGGCCGCCTCCAGACCCGCCTCGCCGGGGATGTCGAAGCACCAGCGCAGTACGGTCCCGAACTCCGCCTCGGCCGCCTTGCGGGCGTCCTCTATCGCCTCCATGAACGCCTTCTCGTCGATCCCGCGCCGGGTGGAGGAGAAGGGGGTGATGGTCAGCTCGGCGTACCGCACCTGCTGGCGGGCCATGTCCCGGGCCACCTCGTAGGTCAGCAGCCGGACGTCCTCCGGGGTGCGGATCAGGTCGACGACCGACAGGTACACCTCGATGAAGTGGGCGAAGTCCGTGAAGGTGAAGTAGTCGACCAGGGCCTCGGGGTCGGTGGGCACCTTGGAGTCGGGGTGGCGGGCGGCGAGCTCGGCGACGATCCGGGGGGAGGCGGAACCGACGTGGTGCACGTGCAGTTCGGCCTTGGGCAGTCCGGCGATGAAGGCGTGCTGGTCGCGGGCGTCGGCGATGGCGGACTCGGTGGGTCCGGCGGGCACGGGCGCGGTGGCGTGGTCGGTCAAGGTTCCTCCCCGGAACGGCGTCCGGGCCGCGCGCGGCGGCGGGACGCGGGTGATCGGCTGATCGGTGGTCCGGGATCATCGTAGGCCGCGGTCCGAGGGGGAGCGGAAGGGGTTTCCGGGAACGGGGGAGGGCGGCACCCGAGCGGTCACTTCCGGGCCGTAGCATGACGGAACGTTCGACAGAGGGGGTCCCGCGCATGACCGACGACGCGCAGCCGCCGGCCGCGCCGGAGAACAACGCCGGGCACGGTGCCGACGGGACGGGGGCGGCGGCGAGTGGTGTGACGCCTGGTGCTGCCGCGCCGGGTGGTGCCCCTGCCGCCGGTGCTGCGTGGACGCCGCCGCAGTGGCCCGAGGACGCGGCGCCCGAGGCGCCGGACGTCTCGCTGGACGCGGGCGCGATTCCCGAGGTCGGCCAGGAAGCTCCGCCGCGGGTCCCGCTGGACAAGGGGGCCGCCGCGGATCCGCGCGGCCCCGAACCCGACCCCTGGGCGCCTCCGGCGCACCGCACCCCGGCGGGTCCCGGCGAGACCGTCGTCTCGCCGACCGGCCCCGGTGCTCCGGTGCCTCCCTCCATGCACGACCAGCAGACGGTCACGTCCTTCCCGGCCGCGGACGCCTCCCCGCCGTGGGCGGCCCCGACCGCACAGCCCGGCCCCGGTACGCCCTCGGCCGGCGGCCCCGCGTCGTTCCCGCCGCCGAACCCGGCGGCCGGCAACCCGGCGCCCTTCCCGCCGCCGAACCCTGCTGCCGGCAACCCGTTCGCCGCGCCGGGGCCGGGCCCCCATGACCTCCCGCCCCCGCCGATCGCCCCCGACGGCCCCGGCCAGGTCCCGTACGGATATCCGGCGGCCGGCTACGGCTATCCCGCGCCCCCGCAGCAGGTCTACGGCGGCGCCCACACGCACGGCGCCCCGGGTTACTACGGCTGGCCCGGCGGCCAGCCCGAACCCAGCAACGGCATGGGCACCGCCAGTCTGGTCGTCGGCATCGTCGGGGTCGTCGTCTTCTGCCTCTGGCCCGTGGCGATCGTCCTCGGCATCCTGGCCGTGATCTTCGGCGGCCTCGGTCGTGCCAAGGCGAGCCGCGGCGAGGCCACCAATCCCGGCATGGCTTTGGCGGGCATCATCTGCGGCGCCGCGGGCGTGGTCCTGGCGGTCGTGGTGGGCCTCTTGGTGATCCTGGCGCCGTAGCCGCCGCCCCAGGTGCGCCAGGCGGGCACCGGCGGGGGTGCGGTGCCGAGGCTCGGCAGCACAGGGCCTTTCGGGCCGGGTGGTGGTGAAGTAGTGGCGCCGGGTCAGGCAGTGCGGGGCCCTGCGGGCCGGCCTGCCGTGGTGGGACGGCGGCGCGGGTGAAGTAACCCCGGGTCAGGCAGTACCGGGCCCTCCGTGCCGGCCGGGAGCTCTTGGGCCGGAGCCCTCGGCCGGAGGGCGCGGCGGCGCTCCGGGCGGGAAGTCTCCCTCAGGGTGCCGTTGCGCGAGGCCTCCGTCCGGGTGCCCGTGGCGGGAAGTCCCCGTCTGGGCGCCCGCAGGGGAGGCCTCTGCAGCCGCCCTCCTCCTAGACCTGCGCCTGCAACCTCTCCCGCGCCGCCATCAGCGCGAACCCCAGCAGGTTCAGCCCCGGCCACCGCTCCGGATCCGTCGCGGCCTCGTCGTCCGCTGTGAGGCCGATTCCCCAGACCGGGTCGACCGGGCTCGCCTCCACCAGGACCCGCTGACCGGTGCCCAGCAGGAACTCCCGCAGGTCGGCGTGTGCGGCGAACTTGTGGAAGCTGCCCTCGGCGACGATTCCGAACCGCTCGCGCTCCCACACCCCGCCGTCGAAGCCGCGCACCAGTCGCCCCGCCTTCTTCGCCTCGGCGGGATGCCCGGCAGCCAGCACCCGACGCTCCCCCTCCGCGTCCTCGAAGAGCCGCGCCTTGCCGGCCATCATCCAGTGCTCCGCCGTCGCGTACTCCACTCCGTCCACGGTGAAGGGCGACGGCCACCACTGACTCAGACAGCTCGCGCCGACCCGTCCGTCCGCTCGCGGCCGGTGTCCCCAGAAGTGCAGATACTTGAGGTGGGCACCCGCACGGACCTCCCTGACCAGCGCGTCCCGGGAATCGATCACTCCCCTGATGCTCTCCATGCATGGGAGTCTGGCAGGCACCACTGACACTCCGTCCCTCCTTTTCGGCGCCGACTCGACACCTGGTCGACAGATTCCGTCGCTTAACCAAAAGGCAACAACGGAATCACTTGTTGGACGGCCACCCCTCTGTCAGGATCGGCACTCAATTCGAGCTGGAGCTACGCCACCCGCTCCGAGGGACAGCGGGGCGACGGCGGAGGAGAGCGACATGCACAACCCGGGCAAGAGCACCCCGGAACGATTCCCCGCCCAGGACCGTTTCGCCGACGGCGCCCAGTACATCGCGGGCCGCCTGACGAAGGGCACCTCGGGTCGCACGCACGCGGTGGTCGACCCGGCCACCGGCGAGGAGATCTTCACCTACGAACTGGCGGGGCCGGACGACGTGGACGCGGCCGTCGCCGCCGCCCGCGAGGCCTTCCCGGCGTGGGCCGGTGCCACCCCCGGTGAGCGTTCCGACGCCCTGCACCGTTTCGCCGCCGTACTCGCCGAGCGCGCGGAGGACTTCGCCCGCGCCGAGTCCCTGCAGTGCGGCAAACCCCTCAAGCTGACCCGCGAGTTCGACGTGCCGGGCACGGTCGACAACGCCGCGTTCTTCGCCGGCGCCGCCCGGCACCTGACGGGCCAGTCGGCCGGTGAGTACTCCGGCGACCACACCTCGTACGTCCGCCGCGAGCCCATCGGCGTCGTCGGCTCCATCGCGCCCTGGAACTACCCCCTCCAGATGGCCGCGTGGAAGATCCTGCCGGCGATCGCCGCGGGCAACACGATCGTCCTGAAGCCCGCCGAGCTGACCCCGCTCACCTCCCTGCTGTTCGCGCAGGCCGCGACCGACGCCGGTGTCCCGGACGGCGTGATCAACGTCGTCACCGGCACCGGCAAGGAGGCCGGCGAGCACCTCGTGGGCCACCCGGACGTGGTGATGACGTCCTTCACCGGCTCCACCGCCGTCGGCAAGCGCGTCGCCGAGATCGCCACCGCCACCGTCAAGCGGCTCCACCTGGAGCTGGGGGGCAAGGCGCCCTTCCTCGTCTTCGACGACGCCGATCTGGAGGCCGCCGCCAACGGCGCGGTCGCGGGCGCGCTGATCAACACCGGCCAGGACTGCACGGCCGCCACGCGCGCGTATGTGCAGCGGCCGCTCTACGAGGCCTTCGTGGAGCGCACCGCCGCCCTCATGGAGAGCGTCCGGCTCGGCGACCCGTTCGCCGCGGGCACCGACCTCGGGCCGCTGATCTCGCACGTCCAGCGGGACCGCGTCGCCGGTTTCGTCGACCGGGCGCGTGCCTACGCGCGCGTGGTGACCGGTGGAGAGGCCCCCCAGGGCGAGCTGAAGCAGGGTGCCTACTACCGGCCCACGCTCGTCGCGGACGCGCCCCAGGACAGCGAGATCGTGCAGTCCGAGATCTTCGGGCCGGTCCTCGTCGTCCTGCCCTTCGACACCGACGAGGAAGGGATCCGGCTCGCCAACGACACACCGTACGGTCTCGCGGCCTCCGCCTGGAGCCGTGACGTCTACCGTGCGAACCGCGCCACCCGCGAGATCAAGGCCGGGTGCGTGTGGGTGAACGACCACATTCCGATCATCAGCGAGATGCCGCACGGCGGATACAAGCAATCCGGCTTCGGCAAGGACATGTCCACGTACTCGTTCGATGAGTACACGCAGCTCAAGCACGTTATGTTCGATAACACGGCGGTCGTTCGCAAGGACTGGCACCGCACGATCTTCGGGGACCGATAACCACGACAGGCCGCCCGAACCGCGGCCGCCGATCCCGAAAGGGCACCACGCGCATGGAGCAGTACGAGCCCGACCGCCCGTCCGCGGCCCAAGTGGCCGCCATGCGGCGCAGCCTCCGCAGCGGCAGGGCCTCCCTCTCCCGCCGTTCGCTGCTGCGCGCCTCCACCGGCGGCGCGCTCGCGGTCGGCGGGCTGGGAGCGCTGAGCGCCTGCGGCATCCCGCCCGCGGCACAGAACGCCGGAGTGTCGTCCGAGGACCACTCGGCGAAGGAGAAGACCGTCAGCTTCTCCAACTGGACCGAGTACATGGACGTCGACGAGAGCGGCAAGCGCCATCCGACGCTCGACGAGTTCAAGAAGCGCACCGGCGTCACCGTCAAGTACACCGAGGACATCAACGACAACGTCGAGTTCTTCGGCAAGATCAAGCCGCAGCTGGCGGCCGGTCAGGCCACCGGCCGCGACCTGATCTGCGTGACCGACTGGCTCGCCGCGCGCCTCATCCGCTTCGGCTGGGTCCAGAAGCTGGACGCGTCCAACCTGCCCACCGCGTACGCCAATCTCTCCCAGCAGTTCCGCAGCCCCGACTGGGACCCGGGACGGGCGTACTCCTACCCCTGGACCGGAATCTCCACGGTCATCGCCTACAACAAGAAGGCGCTGGACGGGGTCGAGGTCACCTCCGTGTCCGACCTGCTCGACAATCCCAAGCTCAAGGGCCGCGTCGGCTTCCTGTCCGAGATGCGCGACAGCGTCGGCATGACGCTGCTGGACATGGGCAAGGATCCGGGCAGGTTCAGCGACGACGACTTCGACGCGGCGATCGCCCGGATGCAGAAGGCCGTCGACCGGGGCCAGATCCGCCGGTTCACGGGCAACGACTACACCTCGGACCTCAGCAAGGGCGACTTGGCGGCATGCGTCGCCTGGGCCGGCGACGTCGTACAGCTCAAGGCGGACAGCCCGGACGTCGACTTCGTCATACCCGACAGCGGCTACATGACCTCCACGGACAACCTCCTGGTGCCCAACAAGGCCCGCCACAAGACCAACGCCGAGCGGCTCATCGACTTCTACTACGAGCCCGGACCGGCCGCACAGCTCGCCGCGTACATCAACTACGTGTGCCCGGTCGACGGGGTGAAGGCGGAGCTCGCCAAGATCGACCAGGACGCGGCGAACAACCCGCTGATCATTCCCGACAAGGACATGGCCGCGAAGTCTCGCGCCTTCCGCTCCCTGAGCGCGAAGGAAGAGACGGCCTACGAAGAGAAGTTCGCGAAGCTCACAGGGGCGTGACGACGACGATGACGACGAAGGACAGCAGCGGCGACGTCCGCCTCTCCGGAATCACCAAGACCTACGGCTCCTTCACCGCCGTACATCCGCTGGACCTGACCGTTCCGCAGGGCTCCTTCTTCGCCCTGCTCGGCGCGTCGGGCTGCGGCAAGACCACGACACTGCGGATGATCGCGGGACTTGAGGAGCCGTCGGGCGGCACCGTGTCGCTCGGCGACCAGGACGTGACCGCGCTGCCGCCGTACAAGCGGCCGGTGAACACGGTGTTCCAGTCGTACGCCCTCTTCCCGCACCTCGACATCTACGAGAACGTCGCCTTCGGCCTGCGCCGGCGGGGCGTCAAGTCGGTGAAGAAGCAGGTCGACGAGATGCTCGACCTGGTCCAGCTCGGCGAGCAGGCCCGCAAGAAGCCGCACCAGCTCTCCGGCGGCCAGCAGCAGCGCGTGGCCGTCGCCCGCGCCCTGATCAACCACCCCAAGGTGCTGCTCCTCGACGAGCCGCTCGGCGCCCTCGACCTCAAGCTGCGCCGCCAGATGCAGCTGGAGCTCAAGCGCATCCAGACCGAGGTCGGCATCACCTTCATCCACGTCACGCACGACCAGGAGGAGGCCATGACCATGGCCGACTCCGTCGCCGTGATGAAGGCGGGCCGGGTCGAGCAGCTCGGCGCCCCCGCCGAGCTGTACGAGAACCCGCGCACCACCTTCGTCGCCAACTTCCTCGGCACCTCCAACCTGATCGAGGCCGAGGTCGACACCAAGGCGGGCGACGAGATCGTCGTCAAGGCGGGCGGCGGCAAGCTCACGCTCCCCGCCGGGCGGTGCACCGCCTCCACGGAGACGGGCGGCAAGGTGCTGGTCGGCGTGCGCCCCGAGAAGATCTCCCTCGTCCACGCGGACGACGCCGGGGAGATCCCGGCCGGCCGCAACCGGATCACCGGCAAGATCGCCGACGCCAGCTTCATCGGCGTGTCCACGCAGTACGTCGTCGACAGTGCCGTCTGCCCCGAGTTCGCCGTGTACGTGCAGAACGTCGAGCGCGACGGCCGGCTCACCCCGGGCGCCGACGTCGTCCTGCACTGGAGCCCGGCGCACACCTTCGGGCTGGACGCCACCCAGGACATCGACGCGGGCATCGAGGAAGAGGCCGCCTGATGTCGACGCTCACCGAGGCGCCACCGCCGCTCGCGCCCGAACCGGTGAAGAAGCCGGCCCGCCGGCGCGGCCGGCTCACCCCGTACTGGCTGCTGCTGCCCGGCATCCTGTGGCTGATCGTCTTCTTCGCGCTGCCGATGGTCTACCAGGCCTCCACGTCCGTGCAGACGGGCTCCCTGGAGGAGGGCTACGAGGTCACCTGGCACTTCGCCACCTACTGGAACGCACTGACCGAGTACTGGCCGCAGTTCCTGCGCTCGGTGCTCTACGCGGGTTCCGCGACGATCCTGTGTCTGTTGCTGGGCTACCCGCTGGCGTATCTGATCGCGTTCCGCGCGGGCCGCTGGCGGAACCTGATCATGATCCTGGTGATCGCGCCGTTCTTCACCAGCTTCCTGATCCGCACACTCGCCTGGAAGACGATCCTCGCGGACGGCGGCCCGGTCGTCGGCGCCCTGAACACCCTGCACGTCCTGGACGTCACCAGCTGGCTCGGCATGACCGCCGGGGACCGCGTGCTGGCCACGCCGCTGGCGGTGGTGTGCGGGCTGACGTACAACTTCCTGCCGTTCATGATCCTGCCGCTGTACACCTCGCTGGAGCGCATCGACAGCCGGCTGCACGAGGCGGCGAACGATCTGTACGCCAAGCCGTCCACGACCTTCCGCAAGGTGACCTTCCCGCTGTCGATGCCGGGTGTGGTCTCCGGCACGCTGCTGACCTTCATCCCGGCCGCCGGTGACTACGTGAACGCCGATCTGCTCGGCTCCACCGACACCCGCATGATCGGAAACGTCATCCAGTCGCAGTTCCTGCGGATCCTGGACTATCCGACGGCCGCCGCCCTTTCCTTCATCCTGATGTTCGCGATTCTCGTCATGGTGACGCTCTACATCCGCAAGTCCGGGACGGAGGATCTGGTTTAAATGGCCTTCGTCAACTGGCTCAAGCGCCATCTCGTCGTCATCGCCGGGCTGTTCACGCTCGGATTCCTGTTGCTGCCCAACGTCGTTGTGACGGTCTTCTCCTTCAACAAGCCGAAGGGCCGTTTCAACTACGAGTGGCAGGAATTCTCCACGACCGCCTGGCGGGATCCGTGCGGGGTCGCCGACCTGTGCGGTTCGCTCTCCCTCAGCCTCCAGATCGCGCTGTGGGCGACCCTCGGGGCCACGCTGCTGGGCGCGATGATCGCCTTCGCCCTGGTCCGCTACCGCTTCCGCGCACGGGGCGCCATCAACTCGTTGATCTTCCTGCCCATGGCCATGCCGGAGGTGGTGATGGCGGCCTCGCTGCTGACGCTCTTCCTCAACATGGGCGTCCAGCTGGGCTTCTGGACGATCCTGATCGCGCACATCATGTTCTGCCTCAGCTTCGTCGTGACGGCCGTCAAGGCGCGTGTGATGTCGATGGACCCGAAACTGGAGGAGGCCGCGCGCGATCTGTACGCCGGCCCGCTGCAGACCTTCGTCCGGGTCACGCTGCCGATCGCGGCCCCCGGAATCGCCGCGGGCGCGCTGCTGGCCTTCGCGCTCTCCTTCGACGACTTCATCATCACCAATTTCAACGCGGGCTCGACCGTCACCTTCCCCATGTTCGTCTGGGGCTCGGCCCAGCGCGGAACGCCCGTTCAGATCAATGTCATCGGTACGGCCATGTTCGTCATCGCCGTACTGTTCGTACTGGCCGCCATGGCCATCGGCAGCCGCCGAAAGCGCCAGAAGGCGTAATGCACTCGTAGGGAGTTGAAATCATGGCCCCAAGCGCCATGAGCCGTGGCAACGACAACTGGACGAAGTCCCTTTCCGAAGCCCGGCCGGTCGCGTACTGGCTGGACGACCCCGGCAGGCCCCACCCCGAGCCAGCGCTGACCGGCGCCGAGACCTGCGACCTGCTGGTCGTGGGCGGCGGCTACAGCGGACTGTGGACCGCGCTCAATGCCAAGGAGCGCGACCCCGGACGGGATGTCGTCCTGCTGGAGGGCCGCGAGGTGGGCTGGGCCGCCTCCGGCCGCAACGGCGGCTTCTGCGCCGCCTCCCTCACCCACGGCCTGTCCAACGGCCTGACCCGCTGGCCCGGTGAGGTCCACAAGCTCCAGGAGCTGGGCGAGCGCAACCTCGACGGCATCGAGGAGGCGGTCGCCCGGTACGCCATCGACTGCGACTTCGAGCGCACCGGTGAGATCGACGTCGCCACCGAGCCCTACCAGGCGCGGGAACTGCGCTACTGGTACGAGGAGATGGAACGCGCGGGCCTCGCCGAGGGCGTGGAGTTCCTGGACGCCGAGGCGGTACGGGCCCAGGTCGACTCGCCGACGTTCCAGGCGGGCCTGTGGGACCGCCGCGGCGTCGCCATGCTGAACCCCGCCGGGCTCGCCTGGGGCCTCAAGCGCGCCTGCCTCGAACTCGGCGTGCGCGTCCACGAGAACACCCCCGCCCTCACCCTGAAGCCGTACGGCGCCGGAATGGCCGTACGCACCCCCTACGGCCAGGTCCGCGCCCGCAGGGTCGCGCTAGGCACGAACATCTTCCCGAGCCTGGTCAAGCGCGTCCGCCCGTACACCGTCCCGGTCTACGACTACGCCCTGATGACCGAGCCGCTCACCGCCGAGCAGCTCGGCGCGATCGGCTGGAAGAACCGGCAGGGCCTCGGGGACAGCGCCAACCAGTTCCACTACTTCCGGCTGTCCGCCGACAACCGCATCCTGTGGGGCGGTTACGACGCGATCTATCCGTACGGCGGCCGGGTGCGCGCCGAGTACGACGACCGCCCGGAGACCTACGCCAAGCTCGCCGGGCACTTCTTCACCTGCTTCCCGCAGCTTGAGGGGATCCGCTTCACGCACGCGTGGGGCGGCGCCATCGACACCTGCTCGCGCTTCTCTGCTTTCTTCGGCACGGCGCACGGCGGCAAGGTCGCGTACGCGGCCGGCTACACAGGCCTCGGCGTGGGCGCCACCCGCTTCGGCGCCGACGTGATGCTGGACCTGCTGGCGGGGGAGCGGACCGAGCGCACGGAGCTGGAGATGGTGCGCAAGAAGCCGTTGCCCTTCCCGCCGGAGCCGTTCGCGTGGACCGGTATCGCGCTCACCAAATGGTCGCTGGCCAGGGCGGACGCCCACGGTGGCCGGCGCAACCTGTGGTTGCGCGCCATGGACCGGCTGGGGCTCGGCTTCGACAGCTGAGGTGTGATCCGGTTCACTCGAATGGTGTGCCGGAAGCCGCGTAATGCCTGGGCCAGACCTCCCTCTCCCCCGTGACGCGACCAGCGTCGACGCGTAACGAGGGAGGTCTTCTCATGACTGGGGCGAAGACGGCGGTCGAGTGGCTCGCATCCGTCGCACCGGACCCCGAGGCCTGCCGGTGGGAATGGGAGCGCAATCCCCTGGGGGTCGCGCTGCTGCCCGCCGGCCGCGCCTGGGACGTACTGATCCTGCCGGGCGAGCTCGGCTATCCCACGCTCGACGTCCTGACCCGCATCCTCGACCAGCCCGGGCCGGTGCTCGTCCACTTCGGCGACGCCCGGTTGGGGTTCTTCGTACCGCCGGGCACGGCGTCGCGCTGGGTCGGCACGGGCATCCGCTCCGCCGGCGCCGGCACCTGGATCGTCGTCCCGTACCCGGGTCGTGCGACCGGCGGAGTGCGCTGGCTGTTCCCCCCGGACGGCTCGGGCACCCTGACGGACCCCACCCTGCTGGAGCTGGCGATGCACGAGGCGGCGGCGGGCCTGGCGACCGAGAGGGGAGAGGGAGGGGTGGCCGACCAGAACCCTTGACAAGAGCAATTGGTCTGGACCAAGTTGTGGGCGCTCCACCCTCCAATTCCTCCCTCCCTGGAGGCACTTGTGGACCTTCAGACCTCTTGCCCTGCTCGCCGCCGCGGCAGTGATGCTGTCCGGCGTCGCGGCGCTCTCGTCGGCCGCCCGTGCGGCCGACGCGGACCTCGCCCGCAACGGCGGCTTCGAGTCCTCTCTCGACGGCTGGACCTGCTCCGCCGGATCCAGAACGACCGTCAACTCACCCGTGCGCAGCGGCGCTTCCGCGCTGAAGGCGACCCCGGCCGGCGGGGACAACGCCCGGTGCGCGCAGACGGTGAGCGTGAAGCCCGACTCCTCCTACACGCTCAGCGGCCACGTCCGCGGCTCCTACGCCTACCTCGGCGCCTCCGGCACCGGCACGGCCGACGTCTCCACCTGGACCCAGTCCGCCCCCGACTGGCAGGCCTGGCGGCCTGATGACGTGGTCGATCAACTGGGACCGGTTCGCGAACTGGGAGTTCCAGCGGACGTTCGACGGCTACTTCGGCTGAGCATCCGCGTGTAGCACGTCAGCAGCGCCGCACAGAGGCACCAGCTGGCCACGACGTCCAGTGGCCAGTGGTAGCCGCGGCGGACCAGACCGCACGAGACGCCGAGCACCACGGCCACGCAGCCGGCGACCAGCGCGCGTCGCGCGGCCGGTGAGCGCAGCCGGGGGAGGAGGAGCAGGGCCGCGCAGCCGTAGGCGATCGCGGCGGTCGCGGTGTGGCCGGAGGGGTAGTAGCCGGTGGCCGGCGGGACCACCGGCGTACCGGGACGGTCGGTCAGTTCCTTCAGGGGGACGACGAGGGCGGGCACCAGCGCCATCAGGGCGACGGCGGCCGTGCCCGGCAGCCACCAGCGTTCCGCCCCCGCCTGCCGGGCCCGCCAGGCGGTGTACCCCGCGACCAGGACGAGGACGGGGACGGCCGCCGGGGCGTTGCCGAGATCGGCCAGGAGCTCGGAGATCCGGTCCGGCTGGACGAGCGCGCCGCTGACCCGCTCGTCCAGCCGCACCAGCGGGCCGTCGGCGACCACCTGCCAGGTGATCAGCGCGAAGAGGACGGCGGGCAGGGCGAGCAGCAGAGGGAACACGGGGACCAGCTTCGCAGGTGCCGCGGCAGTGGCGACCACAGGTCTCAACCACTGATGACGCCGGACACGCTGAAGGGCCGGCGCAAGGGGGGGTGTGCGCCGGCCCTTCAGGGGCGTACCGCTCCCAGGCGGCCGTCCGGACCGGAACGTCGCACGCCCCGGGGGGTTTGGGGCGGGCGACCGTCCGATCGGTGAGGAGATCCGGAGCCCAGGGCTCCGGCGGTGTGCGCGAGGGCACGACCAGGTCGAAGCTGGGGAGGCCTCGGCCTGTCACCCGCGGTTCCCCGCGAGTGGGGTGTATCTCTCAACTGAGAAGAACCTACGACAGGCTCAGCGGGTGCGACAGGCGGATTCCCGTCCCGCCATCCACCTCGCACACGTTCTTCACATGCCCTGTGCCTGGGGCGCAGGATGAACGCCCCCGCGCTCAGATGCGCGCGAACGCCTGCTCGATGATGTCGAGGCCCTCGTTCAGCAGGTCCTCGCCGATGACCAGCGGCGGCAGGAAGCGCAGCACGTTGCCGTAAGTACCACAGGTCAGGACCAGCAGGCCCTCGGCGTGGCACGCCTTGGCGAGGGCGGCGGTGGCCTCCGCGTTCGGCTCCTTGGTGGCGCGGTCCTTGACCAGCTCGATGGCGATCATGGCGCCCCGGCCGCGGACGTCGCCGATGATGTCGAACTTGTCGGCCATGGCGGCGAGGCGGCCCTTCATGATCGCCTCGATGTTCTTCGCCCTGGCGTTGAGGTCCAGCTCCTTCATCGTCTCGATCGCGCCGAGCGCACCGGCGCAGGCGACCGGGTTGCCACCGTAGGTGCCGCCCAGACCACCGGAGTGCGCGGCGTCCATGATCTCGGCGCGGCCGGTGACGGCGGCGAGCGGCAGGCCGCCCGCGATGCCCTTGGCGGTCGTGAT